>JAZSBW010000243.1:0-5621 GCA_045602585.1 Clostridia bacterium | reverse complement strand
AAAGAAAGTTCCTTTGCACGTGATTTCTTTGCACCATAAAAAATAAAACGTATAAAAGATAAAAAAGTGCTTTTACCGGATTCGTTTTCGCCGAATATAACATTTAGTCCGTGGGAAAGTATGTATTCTCTGTCGGCTATACCTCCAAAATTTTTGATATACACACGGTTAATCTTCATTTTCATCCGTTCCTTTCAAAAGGTCAGGTCTGTACTTTTGTGTTACTTCTAAAGATTTTTGCTTGCGCCACTTTTCAATTTCTGCATGATTTCCCGAAAGTAAAACGTCGGGAACGGTCATGCCGTGAAATTCAGGCGGACGGGTATAATGCGGATATTCCAAAAGTCCGTTAAAGTGCGATTCATCTGTAAAACTGTCTTCGTTTGAAAGTACGCCGTCAATCATACGGCTTATGGTGTCTATAAGTACCATTGCAGGGAGTTCTCCGCCCGTAAGTACATAGTCGCCGATTGAGATTTCCTCATCAACGATTTCGTCAATAATGCGCTGGTCAATGCCTTCGTAATGACCACATAAAATCGCTATGTTTTGCATTTTGGATAAACGTATTGCATCTTTCTGAGTTAGGACTTTACCTTTTGGAGACATATATATAAGATGCGGTTTTGCACCGCGCTTTTCTTCAATACTTTTAAATGCGCTGTAAATAGGGGGGGCTTGCATAACCATTCCGCGTCCGCCACCATAAGGAGCATCGTCTACACGATTATGCTTGTTGTCTGCAAAGTCACGTATGTTTACGGTATTGAATTCCAATATGCCTTTATCTGCTGCTCTGCCGAGCATACTGGAGTTAAGCACACCGTCAAACATTTCGGGGAAAAGGGTAAGTATATCAAAAATCATAAATCAAGCAACCCTTCAGGAAATTTTACTTTCATAATCTTGTTTTCAAAGTCAATATCTAAAATATTTTCTTTTAATGCAGGGAAAAGGATTTCTTTTTCGCCTTTGATAGAGTATACATCACAACCGCCGGCAGGGAATACGTTGTCTATTTTTCCGTACAGAGTGTCATTTTCGTATACTGATAAGCCAATAAGGTCGGCAATAAAGTATACACCTTCGGGAAGGTCAAACTCGTCACGGCTTACAAGTAAAATTTTGCCTTTTAATTTTTCTGCCTGCTCAATAGAGTCAATTCCTGCAAATTTTACAATAGCATTGTCTTTTTGGTATGAAACAGACTTGATGTCATAGCAGTTACCATCATTGTCATATAGACGTTTTAAACCGCCCACAACGTCGGTAGAGTCTGCCCAAACTACCATTTTAACTGCGCCGCGCAGCGCATGTGTATTTACAACTTTTCCTATTTCAAGAAAATTATTATTATTATTATTATCCATAGTTAATCACCATAATTTCGTAATTGTTCTGTTGAACCTAATATAGCACAGCAAAATGAATGCTGTGCTATATTGGAAGTCGTTTTCAGACTATATCAACAGAAACCTTTACGTTGTTCTTACTTGCAGCAGCTTTCATAACAGAACGAATAGATTTTGCAATTCTGCCTTGCTTGCCGATAACTTTACCCATATCGTCTTCGTGAACATGCAATTCCAAAACGATAGCGTTTTCAGAACCCTTCTGTTCAACTTTCACATCATCAGGATGCTCAACAAGCGCTTTGGCAATGAATTCAAGCAATTCTTTCATATTGAATTACTCCTTTGCTCAATTATTGTAATACGCCGCTTTTTTTCAGAAGTGCTCTTACTGTGTCGGTGGGCTGTGCACCGTTGCCGAGCCATTTGTTTGCTTTTTCAGCATCGATATTGATTGTAGCAGGATCTGTCAAGGGGTTATAAGTACCGATTTCCTCGATAAATCTACCGTCTCTGGGGTATCTTGAATCAGCAACAACAACTCTGTAAAAAGGTGATTTTTTAGCACCCATTCTTTTTAATCTGATTTTTACCATTTGTATTCACCTCCTTAAAGTGGTCATGTATATAACATTTTAATTGTTACCTGAAAAATCCGCCCATTCCGCCAAATCCACGCATCTGACGTTTCATTGCTTTGGGGTTTGAAAGTTGTTTCATCATTTTGCGCATCTGCTCAAACTGTTTAAGCAGTATGTTTACGTCCTGAACTTTAGTTCCGCTGCCGTCTGCTATGCGCTTTTTACGTGAAGAATTTATAATGTCGGGATTGGTGCGTTCTGCCTTTGTCATTGATGTGATAATTGCTTCCACCTGAAACAGTTTACGTTCATCAATATTTACACCGCTTAGTGCCTTTTGGTTCATACCGGGTATCATACCCAAAAGGTCTGTAAGCGAACCCATGTTTTTCATTTGCTGAAGTTGGTCTAAGTAGTCATCTAAAGTGAAAGTCTGCTCTCTGATTTTCTTTTCAAGTTCAGCGGCTTTTTTTTCGTCGAATGCCTGCTGAGCCTTATCTATTAAAGTAAGCACGTCGCCCATACCAAGTATGCGAGATGCCATTCTGTCGGGGTAGAAGTAGTCAAGGTCGGTAAGTTTTTCGCCCTGACCTGCAAATTTGATTGGCTTTCCTGTAACAGCCTTAACACTAAGTGCCGCACCGCCACGGGTGTCGCCGTCCATTTTGGTTAAAACAGTACCGGTGATTGACAATCGTTCGTCAAACGATGATGCCACGTTTACAGCGTCCTGACCTGTCATTGCATCTATTACTAAAAGTATCTCGGCAGGATTTACGCTCGCTTTTATGTTTTCAAGTTCTGCCATAAGTTCGTCATCAATATGCAGACGACCAGCAGTATCTATAATAACAACGTCATTACCGTTTAATTTTGCGTGTTCGATTGCTTTTTCTGCAATTTCTACAGCATTGTTGCAATCGTCTATAGAAAATACAGGGATTTCTACCTGACTGCCGACAACTTTTAACTGTTGTCTTGCAGCGGGACGGTAGATGTCAGCTGCAACAAGAAGGGGACGTTTGCCGTCTTTTTTTAAAACTCTGCCTATTTTTGCACAAGTGGTTGTTTTACCAGCACCCTGCAGACCAGCCATCATAATAACCGTAGGCGGTTTCGATGCGTATTGTATTTTAGAAACTTCGCTTCCCATAAGGGCAGTAAGTTCTTCATTAACAATTTTAATAACCTGCTGAGCGGGGGTAAGGCTTTCAAGCACTGCTTCGCCCATTGCTTTTTCAGATACTTTGGATATAAAATCTTTAACAACTTTAAAGTTTACATCGGCCTCTAAAAGGGCAAGTTTAACTTCTCTCATGGCAACTTTTAAATCTGCTTCGCTTATTTTTCCTTTGCCGCGCAACTTTTTAAAAACGTCTTGAAGTTTGTCTGAAATGCTTTCAAATGCCATGAATCAGCCCTCCTTTATACCTGATTTTTAAGTTGTTCTATTAATAACGATAATTCCTCTTTGTTGTTGCAATCGGAGTTGTTTATTGATTTTTCTATCTGGTAAACAGTTTCTTTTATATTTTCAAATCTCTGTGCAAGACCTAAGGCATTTTCGGCATCGGTTAATTTAAACTCGCCGCGCTTTATAAGATCGTGCACGCCTTGTCTGCTGATATTTGTAATCTCTGCAATTTCTGCAAGGGAGAGGTCGTCATCATAATACAGAGTTAAAACCTCTCTCTGACGGTGGTTTAATATACCGCCGTAGAAGTCGAGTAAGTATACAAAATTAAGATTTTTCATAGTATCACCAAACACTGTAAAGCAAATTACTTGACAAGTATATCATTATACTATGTATTTGTCAAGCATTTTATTAAAAAAAGAGCAAAGTTTTTTACTTTACTCTTTAAATTAGTTTTGATATATCTCTTTTTAGTCTGCTGATTATCTTTTTTTCAAGTCTTGATATGTACGATTGTGATATACCGAGCAAATCAGCTACCTCTTTTTGTGTTTTTTGGATACCTGTTTTTATGCCAAAACGCATCTCCATTATATTGCGTTCTCTGGAAGATAGTCTTTCCATAGCGATAGAAAGCAGTTGTTTGTCAACATCATTTTCAATGCTCTGATAAATGATGTCGCCATCGGTGCCTAAAATGTCTGAAAGCAAAAGTTCGTTGCCGTCCCAGTCTACGTTTAACGGCTCATCAATAGAAATTTCTGTACGTCTATGGCTGTTTTTGCGCAGATACATCAGTATCTCATTTTCAACACACCTTGATGCATAAGTGGCAAGTTTGATTTTTTTAGATGGATTAAAAGTGTTTATAGCTTTTATCAAACCAATTGTGCCTATGGATATTAAATCTTCTACACAAATACCTGTATTTTCAAACTTTTTTGCAATATATACAACAAGACGCAGGTTGTGTTCAATAAGAGTTGATTTTGCTTTTTGAGGGTTTGTTTCGAGCATATTGAGATATTTTTCCTCGTCCTCACGCGAAAGAGGAGGGGGGAGTGCTGCGGGACCGCCAATATAGTGCACTTCGTCAGTAAACTTAAATAATGAACGAAGATATAAAAATAGTTTCCTTAATATGTTCATTGTAATATTCCTCCGCTAATGATTTCCGGATTGAGCAAAGCGTCATAATCTTTGTTCCGTGATAAATTATTTCCGTATATACCGATTATAATATCTTCTCTTAATTTGTTTTCTATTTTTACTGCATCGGGTTTAAAACCAAGCAACATACATTTATTCGCGCCTAATGAAGTAAAGGGGATAATGCGTAGCCTCGAAGCCATATCGCTTATATTATCATTAATTATAATGCTTTCGGGTGAGTGGCAAAGTTCTGTATAAAGCATATTGAAGTCTTGAGGAAAAATGTTTTTAAGACGTTCAAACTCTGCTACAACTACGGGGGTTTGCGTAATAGGGTCATTTAACATATTACCTGTATCAACCAATGCATTAAGGGATACATTTTTTCCATTCAAAAAGATTTCTATTTGTTTAAAATCTCTCATTTTATCGCTTTTGTATACCTTCCATAACAGGCGGATAATCCCGTATGCTATTGCTGAAGAAATTATAAGCAATCTTAAAGAAAGGTTGTAGTAAAATATGCCATTGCTTATAACGGTGCCTGTACCTGCACCTGTAAAATAAAAAATACCTAATGATATTCCTCCGAATATAAAGGAAGTTATGTAAAATACGCATACAGTTTTAAAAAAACTTTTTACCTTTTTAATATTGAAACTTATTGCTACCAATATAAATGAAACTGCAATTTTGGCAGCAACGGTATACAATGCTTTTATCTGCGGAAAAAACATACACACAGCGTATATGGCACCTGCAAAAGAGCCGAGTATAATACGCACGGCAGAGGTGCTATGTCTTGTTATTTTAGAAGTTGCCTGAAGCAGAAGATAGTTTATAATCATATTAACAGCAAAAAGCACATCTATGTAAACAGTCATTTTTCCGCCCCCTCGCAATGCAATTATAAATTTTTGTGTAAGTTTAATTTGTCGTAAAAAGAGGGTGTAGATGATTTTTTTGATGCGGAAAAATTATGTTCAAATTCAGTTAAAAAACTGTTGACAAAGATAAAACATTGGTGTATAATGGATAAGGATTTTATGATGGCATACGGCGTTTGTGCTCGCCTTATACAGCACATCGTAGTTTTTTGGAGGGGGTGTAACCTAATGA
>JAZSBW010000242.1:0-2236 GCA_045602585.1 Clostridia bacterium | reverse complement strand
CGTATACTGTGTACCAATGTTTGTTTCCCAAGTATCGGGATTATGGCAACACGAACAGCGTAGGGGACACCCCTGCATAAACACTACAAAGCGTACACCCGGCCCGTCCAATGTTCCAAGCGACTGAATGGAATGAATATTTCCTTTTAAAGGTGTACTCATATTGCTTCGTGGAAAGTACGGCTGATAACTTCTCTCTGTTGTTCGCGTGAGAGTTTGTTAAAGTTTACAGCGTAGCCTGATACTCTTATCGTAAGGTTAGGATATGCTTCGGGGTCTTCGTATGCTTTCATAAGTGTTTCACGGTTTAACACGTTAACATTTATGTGGTGAGCACCTTTGGCAAAGTAGCCGTCTAAGATATTAACAAGATTTTCGGTGCGTTCTTCATCACTTCTTCCGAGTGCTTCGGGGGTAATTGAGAATGTATTGGAAATACCGTCACGGCAATCGTCGTAACTGATTTTTGCAACAGAGTTAAGTGATGCCAACGCACCATTTTCTTCACGATTATGCATTGGGTTAGCGCCCGGTGCAAAAGGTGCACCTGCTTTTCTTCCGTCGGGAGTAGCACCCGTATTTTTACCATACATAACATTAGAGGTAATCGTAAGTACAGAAAGTGTGTGGATAGCATTTCTGTATGTGGGAGTTTTGCGAAGTTCGGTAATAACCTTGTGTGCCATATCTTTGGCGATTAAGTCAACCCTGTCATCGTCGTTTCCGTATTTAGGAAAATCTCCTGCTGTGTCAAAATCAACTATAAAGCCATTTTCGTCTTTTATAGGACGTACTATAGCATGTTTTATAGCACTTAAAGAGTCTGCTACAACAGATAATCCTGCTATACCGAATGCCATAAAGCGTTCAACGTCGGTATTGTGCAGAGCCATCTGGATTTTTTCATATGCGTATTTATCGTGCATATAGTGGATAATATTCATTGTATTTACATATAAGTGGCTCAGCCACGCAATGTAAATATCAAATCTTTCCATAACTTCATTATAGTCTAACTGTTCAACATCCATTACGTCCATCTGGGGGCCTATATGCATACCGCTGGTGGTGTCGTAACCACCGTTAATCGCTATAAGTAAAAGTTTCGCAAGATTGCATCTTGCTCCGAAGAACTGCATCTGCTCGCCGAGTTTCATTGCAGATACACAGCAGGCAATTGCGTAGTCGTCACCGTAAATTGGACGCATTACGTCATCGCTCTCGTACTGAATAGAGTCTGTATCAGCAGAAACCTTTGCACAGAATTTTTTAAAGTTTTCGGGTAAACTGTTAGACCACAGTACAGTAAGGTTTGGTTCGGGTGATGAGCCGAGCGTGTAGAGTGTATTGAGCATACGGTAACTGTTTTTAGTAACTAAGGTTCTTCCGTCTGTTCCCATACCGCCTACGGCTTCTGTAATCCACATCGGGTCGCCGCCGAAAAGTTCGTTATATTCGGGTGTGCGCAGGTGGCGTGCTATACGCAGTTTAATAACAAAATCGTCCATTAACTCCTGCGCAGATTCCTCTGTTAATGTGCCGTTTGCTATGTCACGTTCAATATAAATATCAAAGAATGTGCTTACTCTGCCGAGTGACATTGCTGCACCGTTCTGTTCTTTAATTGCTGCAAGGTATCCAAAGTATGTCCACTGAATAGCCTCTTTTGCATTTGCAGCAGGCTGGCTGATGTCAAAACCGTACATTTGCGCCATTTCTTTAAGATAACCTAAAAACGCTATTTGTTTATGAAGTTCTTCGTCAAGACGTATCTGCTTGGTATTAAATGCACCGTCAGAAAGTCTGGATTTATCTTTTTTCTTTTCTTCAATAAGCCTGTCCACACCGTAAAGTGCTACCGTGCGGTAATCTCCTATCATTCTGCCTCTTCCGTAAGCATCAGGCAGACCTGTAATTACGTGACATTTACGTGCGTTACGCATTTCTTCGGTATATGCACGGAAAACGCCGTCGTTATGGGTTGTGCGGAAACGAAATTCTTCTTCAACTTTATCGCTTAATTTATATCCGTATGCTTCGCACGCCTGACGCACCATACGCATACCGCCAAACGGGTTTACACTGCGCTTTAACGGACGGTTGGTCTGCATACCCACAATAATTTCATTGTCCTTGTCGATGTACCCCGGTGAAAAACTTGTAAGTGATGAAACAGTAGCCGTATCAATATCAAGTACACCGCCAAACTGTCTTTCAAGTTTGAAAAGCGCCTGCA
>JAZSBW010000241.1:0-2946 GCA_045602585.1 Clostridia bacterium | reverse complement strand
TGAGCATGGTTGTCTTCCTAAGACCCGCTTGGCCTCCGACTTGACCATTTCGTTTACGGCATCTTCGTCTGTTACGTCACATACATAACCTTTTGCATCAATGCCGTCTGCTTTGTAACTTTCAAGCCCTTTGTCAACCAGTTCCTGTTTAATATCATTAAACACAACTTTCGCTCCAGCATTTGCCAAACCTTTTGCTATTGCATAACCAATGCCATAAGATGCACCGGTTACAAGTGCAACCTTACCTGTTAAATTAAACACGTGCATTGCCTCCTTATCGTAAATCTTTTGTTTCTATAAAGTCCATATCGGTAAATTCCTGATTTTCGCCACACATAGCCCAAATAAATGAGTATGCTTTTGTTCCTACACCACTATGGATTGACCAACTGGGAGAAATAACCGCTTCTTCGTTATGCATAATGATATGTCTTGTCTGTGTAGGTTCACCCATCATATGAAATACTGCGTCATTTTCGCCCATATCAAGATACAAATAAACTTCCATTCTTCTGTCGTGTGTATGAGAAGGCATTGTGTTCCAGTTAGAACCGGGTTCAAGTTGAGTAAGTCCCATTGCCAACTGACAACTTTTCATTACTTCAGGATGAATGTACTGATTAATTACTCTCTTATTGCAATCCTCTACACTTCCGCAAGGAACTTTTTTAGCCTTTGTAATATCAATATGTACTGTGGGATATTCTTTGTGTGCAGGGCAAGAACTTACATAGAATTTTGCAGGGTTTTCAGCATCCAAACTTTTAAAGGTGATTTCCTTATTACCCATACCAATGTAGATACCGTCACGAGGATTCATCTCGTATTCTGTACCGTCTACGGTAATAACACCCTTACCACCGATATTGATACATCCCATCTCTCTTCTCTGCAAGAAATAATCCGCAGCAAGTTCTTTGCCTGCTTCAAGTACAAGTGTCTGATGAACAGGCATAAGACCTGCTGTAATAATTCTGTCAATATGGCTATACACCATTCTTATATTATCTTTTGTAAAAAGACCTGAAATATGAAATTCCTCACGAAGCCTTTCTGTTGTGTAGTGTTTTACATCTTTTGCGTTTGATGCCTGACGTACTTCCATTTTACTCAAATCCTCCTTAATAATGTTTCCGAATACTTCTATCTGCGACAATGCCGCAAACGACAGTATTTCGGTTGCTTGTTTAAAATTCAATAACTTAATTGATTTGGTTACTTTTTTATCAAAAACAACTTCCAGTCCTTTAGAATTCTCTTCGTTTAAATCAGTATTATCCATTGTGAATTCGCCTTGAATAATTTCACCGCCTGAAAATTCTATATCAATATTTTTCCAATACGAATCATGTGGGCGACCTGTCAATACATCGTTTCTGAAATCTGCCCTAAGGTAAAAAATAATTTTATCTATCTCTACCTCTCGTCCGAAATCCAAGGTAAACTCAATATCTTCTCTTGCTCCGCCCGACCACGAGTGATGCGGATACAAGCCGTGACCTTGATTATTTATAACACCATCTATGGCGTTTCGCTCATAAAAGCAAGGATCATTACGAGTGACAAAATTTGCCGATGCATGAGGAAAATAATTTGCTTTATCGTGTTTATCGTAAGGATTAAGTGCGATATTGCGATATGCATATATCTCATCATCCTCGGGCTCACGCACTGAAATCATGTGCTTATCTCCCGAAAATAATTCAGGGTGATAGCAAGTACCAATTTGTTCTGCAGGAGGTATCTCAAACTCAAAACTTCGGTTAGGCAGCCATACTATACTTTCACAGAGAAGCGGTGAAAGTTTTACAGCAATAAAGTCGCATCCGTCTGCTAAAACCTTAATCTTGTCACCGGCAGAAAGTTTACCATCAAATTCTGCATTTATATGCATTCCTCGCCATTCTGCTAAAGTTTCACCGGAATTATTAATAATTTTTAAAATAAGCATTTTCACTCCTCCAATCATTATATTTTTGCATTCATATGTATATTTTTTTCAATTCACAGGGCAAAAGTTCACCAGAAATTCTTTTTCCATCTTTAAACAACAACTCATATTTTTCACTTTGTTGCGCATTTGAACACATATTTAAAATTTCAATTGTGTTTCCTTCACTCGAATTTCTTTCGGTGAAACTGATATTTGGATTTGTGCAGATTATTTCAGCAGACTCATCACCTATCATTCTAAGAATAGATTGCATTATCTCAAGTTTATTGTCAGAACAGTTATAATCAGCAAATGTGCCAAAATATAAAATTCCCTTACCAATATTCAAACTCAAAATCAGTGTATTATCACTTTCATCTATAACTATTCTTTTTGCATTTTTTGCTGTACATTCTACAATAGAAAATTCGGAAGATTTATTAGTTGGAATTACTTCACCACATGAAATGCCAAAGTATTTTTCTATCTCATCATTTGCATATTCCATAGGCATATCACACCTGTCAGTACGATTAAAATGACAATAACTAACAAATGCCGTTCCCCCATTTTCAACGTAATCACAAATTTTCTTTGCGAATCCGTCTTCATAAGTATTCCATCCCAAAAGTACCAAAGCCCTATACTTAGTATAATCATTCTCATACGGAACAATATCAACGGCTCCATAAGGTGTACCGCTAAACAGATTAAGATTCAACATATTTTCTTTACTATTCTGATTATCTGCAAGGGGAAGCCATGCATCAATCGCTCTCCAACACTTGTGATGAGTATTGTCCTTCCATTTCCCCCAAAGGGTTATATCCCAGTCATCGTTTTCAGGTAATTCTGCCATACGGTCGTCATAATGCCACATAAAATATTCATTATTACCGTAAATAACCGCCAAATTGGTTTTAATTTCACCTTCTCTTGGATTTTTTACGGTATATTCATAAAATCCCCTAAGATATGTACGGCAATTCTTACAAAACTCATCTTCCCAA
>JAZSBW010000240.1:0-8330 GCA_045602585.1 Clostridia bacterium | reverse complement strand
TTTACCACTTGAGTCGACACCTTCTATAACAATAAGTTTACTCATCTTGCACTCACCTTCATACTGCCGAAATATTCTCTTTTTTCGAGCATCTTTCCGCACGACATTGCTCCTTCGGGGCAAGGGCCATTAACGCACCTCGGCCCTGCTTTTAAAAACAAAGTAGGCGCAACATCTTTTACAAGTGCAAGCATCCGGCACGCAAGGTCACGTATTTCCCACTGTGCGCGTTCGCAACATCTGTGGTGGAAAAAGTTTATAAGACTGCGCGCATTTAACGTGGCAATCATTTTTGTTTCACACGCATTAGGAAGAACATATCTGGCATCTTCTATAGCCTTTTTTTCAGCAGCATTTTTTGCCTTGCTTTCCTCTATACCCGCAGCAATCATATCCGCATAATGCTTTTCAAACAGAATATCGGCAAGTTCGTTATATGATTTAATATCATCTTCCATCGCTTTTAAAAAGGCTGCCTTCGCCTCCGGAATTTTTTCGATTTCAGGCGGGGTTATAAATTCAAACTGTCCTTCTTTTACGTATCTTTGAGATTTAACGCTGTAAGATGCAATTCTGTGTCTTGTAAATTGAGCAAGTAAAGAACGGCTTACCCCCTCAATGCCGAAAGTAAACGTAATATGTTCAATAGGGCTTTCATGCCCCATACTCATAAGCCTTTTCAAAAATTTTTCTGTTTTTTCTTCGTCCAAACCATCTAAAATTCCATCTATACCTGATGAAGAATAACAAAGTTTTGCTGCAGCGGCAATTATTTTCTCCGGCTCTGGAGTGTATTGTAAAAGTTCAACGTTCATATTTATCCCCTATTTCTGTTTGAATTTTTTACCTTTTAATAAAACCGTTATACCAAACTTAGGCAAATCCAACATTCTAAAAAAACGCTTAGGCTGTTTTATAAGTCTGTAAAGCCATTCGACGCCATGCTTCTGATAAAACTGTGGCGCTCGCTCAACAGTTCCTGCAAAAACATCCAAACTGCCGCCAAGCCCCATACATACTTTACAGTTAAGTTCTTTTTTGTGTTCGTTAATCCATTTTTCCTGCTTGGGTGCTCCAAGACACACAAAAAGTACATCGGGTGATTTTATATTGATATCGCCTATTATCTGCTTTTCCTTTTCAGAATCAAAATATCCGTCTGCGCAACCTGGAATTACCAAGCCACTATATTTTTTCTGCAAATTCCGTGCAGCAATTTCCGCTACTCCCGGCTTAGATCCAAAAAGATATATACTTTTACCCTCAGCACTCATTTTTTCGAGTAATCTGCACGCAACATCATATCCCGCACATCTTTCTGCAATAGGATTATTTAAAATTTTAGAAGCGTATACAACACCTATGCCATCAGCAGTTAAAAGCGAAGCACTGTTTAATACATTACAGATTTCTTTACTTCTGTATCCCTGCATAATTATTTCAGAATTAGGCGTAAATACAGATTTGGTTTCTCCGCCCTCTGCAATGTACCCCATAATAATATCGGATGCCTGCTCAATATTTACCTTATCTACCATTACACCGAGTATATTAACTTTATCAGCCATAGTATCCTCCAAGGATATATATTAATAATTAAATCATACCACACTTTACTAATCAAGTCAAACAAAAAGTCCGTCTTTCGACGGACTGATTTTAAAATATTATTCACCTTTAAGCATACTTTCAAGTCTGTCAAGACCTTCTTTTATGTTTTCCATACTTGTAGCATATGACCAACGCACGTGGTTAGGTGCAGCAAAGCCTATTCCAGGAACAACGGCAACAAGTTTTTCATCTAAAAATACTTGCGCAAAATCGTCACTGCTTTCAATTACTTTTCCGCAGATTTCCTTGCCAATAAGTTTTTCAATGTTCATCATTACATAAAACGCTCCATCGGGCATAAGGCAAGAAACGCCCTCTATACTGTTTATACGCTCAACCATATAATCTCTGCGTTCTTTAAATGCTTTTTTCATCATATTAAGGTCATCAACGGGACCATCAAGCGCAACACCTGCAGCAACCTGAGCGATAGAGTTAGGGTTAGAAGTAGCATGGCTCTGTACACTTCCCATAGCCTTTGCAAGTTCTTTTGGTGCAGCAAGATAACCAATTCTCCAACCGGTCATTGCATATGTTTTTGAAACACCATTAATTATAATAGTAAGATTTTTAATTTCTTCACCAAACGAAGCAATACTAACGTGCTTTGTACCACCATAGATAAGATGCTCATAAATCTCATCAGAAATTACATAAAGGTTATACTCTACTGCAACCTGCGCAATCTCACGAAGTTCCTCAACAGTATATACCATACCCGTAGGATTGCTGGGGCTGTTCAAAATAAATGCACGTGTATTTGGGGTAATGGCAGAAATAAGGTCTTTTGCAGTAAATTTAAAATTATTTTCCTCTTTTGTTTCCAAAATAACGGGCACACCATCATTAAGTTTAACCATTTCGGGGTAACTTACCCAGAAAGGAGCAGGGATAATAACCTCATCACCCGGATTCAAAATAGCACCGAAAGCATTCATAAGCGAGTGTTTAGCACCATTGCTTATAATTATCTGGTCAGTAGTATAATCCAAACCGTTATCACGTTTTAGTTTACGCACTACTGCCTGTTTAAGTGCCAGAGTACCCGAAGCAGGTGTGTATTTTGTAAATCCTTCATTAATTGCAGTAATTGCTGCATCTTTTATATGCTGAGGTGTGTCAAAATCAGGCTCACCTGCGCCAAAGCCTACAACATCTAAGCCATCTGCTTTCATCTGCTTAAACTTTGAATCAATCGCCAAAGTTGGAGATGGTGAAATACTTTTGAATTTTTCTGAAATATACATTGGATGTCTCCTCCGTTTTTAAAATTAACCAATTAATATACATAGTGTATAGTATACTACAACTCATATCAAAATGCAACATTTTTGCCAAGTAAATTTCATTTTTTATAGAAATTCAGAAAATTTTCACAGTAAATACCGCGAATTATCTGTTCAGAATAATTCATTTTTGCAAGTTCATTAATTAAAATATTCATTTTTTCGCATGAATCTATGTCTTTCATCTTATATTCAATGCCATCAAAATCAGCACCAAGCCCAATACTATGCTCACCGCCAAGCGAACAAAAATGTTCAATATGACGGATAAAGTCATACACACAGGCAGAATCAGTTCCGTTTAAAAACAATGGATATGTGTTAAGACCAACAACTCCGTCTTTTTCACATATTATTTTAAACTGTTCATCCGTAAGATTTCGTTTGTGATTGCATACTGTTCTGGAATTTGAATGAGTTGCAACTATCTTTAAATCCTCAAACCCCAAAACATCATAAAATCCCTTATCTGAAATATGAGATACATCAAGCACCATATCAAGATCTTGAATATTTCCAATTAAACTTTTACCCATATTGGTTAATCCGTTATTATTGTTTTCTATACCGCCGCAAAGCAAATTATCGTTATTCCATGTAAGGCTAACAGTTCTTACACCGGCTTTATAAAAATCATATATATGTTCGCATAAAAAATCAGGAGTGTTTCCCACCCCCTCTAATGACACAAAAGCAGATACGGGGGTATTACATTTTTCAACATCATTCCCCTCTATGCAAAACGTGGCAAGTTCGCTTTGTTCACATTCGCTTTTGAGTAAATCAATTAAATCAAAAATATCCGAAACACATAAATTTCCGGAATTAAATATTGCAAACATCTGCGCCGCTTTTCCGTAAGTTGAAAGCCTTTTAAAGTCTACATCATAATTATTACAATGCAAATCTCCTGATTGCTTTACTTTCAGCAAAGTATCACAATGCGCGTCAAACATTATTCACACTCCCGATGCATCAAAAGCGTTTTTGATAATATTAATTTTTTTAGCCGAAAACAAATGATCGCTATTTATATAAACCTCTACAACATCAAAACGAATGGGCGCATTTATAGAATTTATAGAAGTATAAAAAAGTGCGCCTTTGATTATTTTCCGCCTTTTTCTGTAGTCAACCGCCTCACACGCAAGGCCGTAATCTTCTCTGTTACGCGTTTTAACCTCTACAAAGCACAAGCAATCGCCCTCATACGCAATAATGTCAATTTCGCAGAACTTGGTTTTATAATTGCGTTTTACTATTCTGTATCCATTTTTAGAAAGATATTTTGCAGCATATTCTTCGCCGTAGTCCCCTATTTTTTTAGTATTCATTTTACATACTCCGAAACGCCTTTAAAGGTAAGCCTATGTATAGGCGACGGGCCGTACTTTGCAACTGCCTCTTTATGGTCTTTTGTGGGATATCCTTTATGCTTTGCAAAACCATATTGCGGATATATTTTATCCATTTCGGTTATGTAACGGTCTCTTTCAACCTTAGCAAGAATTGATGCAGCGGCGATTGCCTGTACCTTGGCATCGCCTTTTACAACCGCTTCGTATGGAATATCCATCTGAGGCGCCCTGTTACCGTCTAAAAGCGCAAAATCGGCTTTTTGAGAAAGGCTATCCAATGCCATTTTAAATGCCTTCATGGCGGCATTTAAAATGTTAATTTTATCTATTTCCTTTTCATCAACACTTACTATTGAATATGCAAGCGCATTTTCTTTTATAACATCATAAAGTTGTTCGCGTTTCTTTTCAGTTAATTTTTTAGAATCGTTTACACCATCAATCACAAGTCCTTTTGGAAAGATAACCGCAGCAGCATAAACAGGACCTGCCAATGGTCCTCTGCCGGCTTCGTCAACCCCCGCAACAAATTCATAACCGGCATCCCATAAAATTTTTTCATATTCAAGCATATCCGCCATATTCTACATCTCCTGACTTTTGGGTGGATTCTCCAATGTAATATTACCAAGTTTTGCGCCCCGAAATTCATCAAGCAAAATTGAAGCCGCACGGAGTGTATCAATCTCGCCGCCGGATACTACAAATCCTCTTTTCCTGCCTAACAGTTCTAAAAGTTCGTAACCTTTAAGGCCTTCCATATCAGTCATTTTATATCTGTCAGTAAGTGCCTGCGGATAATTATCACGCAGAAATTCTAAAAAACAGCACGCAAGTTCCTCGGTGTCTATAACCTCATCACGAATAGCACCCGTATAGGCAAGTCGAAGTCCAACCTTCTCATCTTCAAACTTGGGCCATAGAATTCCGGGAGTATCTAAAAGTTCAAAACCGTTTGCAAGACGTATCCATTGCTTGCCCGTAGTAACTCCGGGACGGTCACCCGTTTTAGCACTTTTTTTGCCGGAAAGTTTATTTATGAATGAAGATTTTCCAACATTAGGTACACCGACTATCATCATTTTGATAGTTCGGTTTACTATTCCCCTTGCTTTGTCACT
Source organism: Clostridia bacterium (assembly GCA_045602585.1). Taxonomy (GTDB): domain Bacteria; phylum Bacillota; class Clostridia; order UMGS1810; family UMGS1810; genus SIG455. The sequence continues at coordinate 2,954 of JAZSBW010000240.1, read as the reverse complement.
TTCGATTTTATCTTTAAGTATCTCTCTGCATTTATCAAGCACATTATTAAAACTCTTACCTGTTGTTGAAGAAACAAACATACACGGTATTCCGTTATCAGAAAAATACTTCTGCCACTCTTTGTTAAGATTTGCGTCAGAAATATCGGATTTATTAAGCAGTAGCAGACGAGGTTTATTTTTTACAATCTCGTCTATCTGCGGATTTCTTGAACTTAGCGGAATACGAGCGTCTACAAGTTCTATAACTATATCTATAAGTTTTAAATTGTCTTCTATCATCCGGCGTGTTTTGGTCATATGACCGGGAAACCATTGCAAATTCATAACTTACTCCTTATTAATAATAAAATCACCAAGCCGTTTACTTGAATCAGGCTTGCCTACTTCTTCTGCCATTTTTGCCATACACGCTACTCTGTTTTCGCTGCTTAAAAGTTGATATAGCGCCTCACCGACGGAAAAAGTTTCACTAACGCCGATTGCAAGACCGTTATTTACTAAAAACTCGTAATTCCTGTCTTCCTGACCGGGAATTGGGTCAATCAACACCATCGGCATGCGTTTTGCAAGTGCTTCTGATGTTGTAAGTCCTCCCGGTTTAGATACAATTATATCTGATGCATCCATTATAACATCAACATTATCCACAAACCCAAAATTATAAATCTTTTTATGGGTGCGAAGCCTGTCTATCTGGTTTTTGAGGTGCGTGTTGTTTCCACAAACAGTAATAATCTGAAAATCATATTCGAGTTCGTCGAGTTCTTTTACATATTTAATAACGTCGCCATACCCCATACTTCCCGTCATAACAAAAACTGTTTTTTTGTTTTCAATGCCTAAAGTTTTACGTGCTTCTTGCTTATCTGTTGCAAAAGAAAACTTCATTTCAATCGGTATGCCAAATGGCAGAATTTTCTCCTCAGGAATTCCTTTTTTTATCATCTGATTATTCAAAAGTGCTGTAGGAGTTACATAATAATCAAGGTCTGCCGTCTCCCAGAACGGATGAACAGTAAAATCAGTAAGTACGCCAAACGTAAGTGCGTGAGTTTCCTTTTTTTCTTTGAACTTACTTACCAGATTTGCAGCAAAAATATGAGTTGCTATTATAACATCAGGATTTTTACCGGCAATAAATTTATAGAATTGTCTTGAAATAATTTTACCAGCCATATCAACAACATTTATTTTGTCTGAATGGTCGCGTTGCTCTGCCTTTGAATATATATTCCCATACATTGCAGGAGTAAACTTAGTGGAAAGCAAATACCCTTTTTCCACCAGATTACTGAGCGCCGTATTAAAATACTTATAAGTATCTATTATATCAACATCCACCCCCTGAGATTTTAAATAATCACCAATTGCACTGGCAGTTTTATTATGTCCCTGACCTGCAGAAATCGTAAGTACTAATGCTTTCATATTATCTTCTCCTTCCTGATACATTCTTTATACAAATCATTATAACACATTATTCGGTAAATGGTAACACTTTTTTATTTCTACTCATATTATACATTGGTATTACAAAAAAATCAATTTTTTTGGAGGTGCAATTTATGTTTAATGGTTGTGGTATCTTTGGAGGTTCTAATGATGGCATCTTATTTTTCATCTTAGTTTTCCTTCTTCTCTTCTGCGGTTGCGGTAACAACAACGGTTGCTGCGAACACAATGACAATTGTGGCTGCTGAAATTAAATGATTTCAAAAAAATTTTCGGAGGTGCGTTAATATGTTAAATTTATTTGGTAACAACTGCTGCTGCGAAAACGGCTCTAACGGCAGTACCAGCACAATTTTATGGTTTATCATCCTTTTCTTATTACTCTTCTTAAACAGTGACTGTTGCTGCGAACGCAACAATAACGGTTGCTGCTAAGAATTAAAGAAAGGTGGTAAGAACTATGGGAGATTGCTGCAATCCCTGTAACAACAACTGCTGCTGTTGGTCAAACAACAGTTGGTTTGGCGGTAACAACCTTTGGGTTATAATAATTGCAATTATAGTTATCTGGTTCCTCTGGGACAATAACGATAATGACAATTGTTGCTGCTGATTAAACAGATAATAAAAATCCTCGTTCAAAAAGAACGAGGATTTTTTATAGCATACATAATTTTTTTCTTAATATGTATTTATTGGTGATGTAAATGAAAGGTATTAAATCATACATACTTACAGGGATAGTATTTGTTTCTATACTTGGAACGCTATTTCACTTTGTATACGAATGGTCTGGAAATAATGTTTTAATAGGTCTTTTTGCTCCTATAAATGAATCAATCTGGGAACACACAAAATTAATTTTCTTCCCTATGCTGATATATTCTATATATCTTAACAAAAAAATAAGCACGGAATATCCGTGCATAAATTCTGCTATGATTTTAGGGTCACTTTTGGGAGTAATATTAATAATAATTCTATTTTACACATATTCAAGCATAATAGGATTTAATGTTGCCTTTGCTGATATATCAATATTTTTCATAAGCGTTATAACGTCATTTTATATTGTTTATAAAGCAACTGTATCCTGCAAAACAGATGCTTATAGTATCATTCTGCAAATTCTTCAAATTATAGTAATTTGTTTATTTATGATATTTACATTCTTTCCGCCGAACATACCGCTTTTTACTGAATTTTGAGATTTGATACGAACCAAATGAAAGTGAAGTGTATGTTTCTAAACTAAATTCTAAATCTATATACGCCAACATAGGGGAATACTCGCAAACTCGTATTAGGCCCTACTATTTTCACCCAAACATTTTTCATCAGAACCCGCAGGAATATTGGATTTTCCTGCCCGATATGTAAATATTATAAATCGGCAAACTAATCTTTTAAATTGTATGGACTTGACATAAACTGTACTTTAGTAATCATAATGTCCCAACATACCAATTATATCATAGTAGCCAAAATGTCGGTCAATG
>JAZSBW010000239.1:0-3108 GCA_045602585.1 Clostridia bacterium | reverse complement strand
ATGGAGTGGTATAAAGGTACAGCAAATGCAATATATCAGAATATTCATTTTGTAGAAAATTATAATCCTAAACATGTCATTATCTTGTCAGGTGACCATATATATAAAATGGATTATTCAAAGATGCTTAAATATCATATTGATAATGATGCAGAATGTACCATTGCAGTTCGTGATGTGCCTATTGAAGAGGCAAGTAGATTTGGCATTATGAATACTAACCCCGATGGTTCTATATATCAGTTTGAGGAAAAGCCTGCTAATCCAAAGAGTAACCATGCTTCTATGGGCGTGTATATATTTAAGTGGGATATTTTGCGTGAATATCTTATTGCAGATGAAGCAGACAAAACATCCGATAATGATTTTGGTAAAAATATAATTCCCGCACTTTTGCGTGATGGCAGAAGTCTTTATGCATATACATTTGCTGATTACTGGAAAGACGTTGGTACTATCCACAGTTTGTGGGAGTCTAACATGGAACTTTTGGACGGTACGTTCAATATTCGTGATAAAGTATTTAAAACCTATGCCAGAAACTATGCAAAACCCTCAAGTTATATATCAGGAACCAGCGAAATTAAAAATTCGTTTGTGGCAGAGGGATGCACAGTAAAAGGCAGGATAGAACATTCTGTTATATCTACAGGATGCACCATAGAAGAAGACGTTCAGATTTACAATAGTGTTATCATGCCCGACGCAGTTATTAAAAAAGGCGCTGTGGTAAAGTATGCCATAGTGGGAGAAGGTGCAGTTATAAACGAAAATGCCAAAGTAGGCGATGACCCTGTTTATTATGATGAAAGCGAATGGGGCATCAGCGTAGTTGGTAAAGACGAGCAGATAGCCAAGAACAGCGTAGTAAAACCAAATGAAGTTGTTTAAAGGAGAGTGACTGAATATGAAAAAATTATCAGGTATCATTTTTTCTAATATTTATGACGGTGCGCTTGGCGATTTAACTGCAAAAAGAACTGTTGCGTCGTTGCCGTTCGGCGGAAGATACCGTCAGATAGACTTTGTTTTATCAAGCATGGTAAATTCAAATATCACCTCTGTGGGTGTTATTACAAAATATAATTATGAATCTTTAATGGATCATTTAGGCTCTTGTGAGGAGTGGGACCTCAACCGTAAAAACGGAGGGTTATACATAATCCCCCCATTTGCATTTGGCAGGTCAGATGTATATCATGGCAAGTTAGAAGCACTTCACACGGCACTCAATTTCTTAAAATCTCAAAACACTGATTATGTTGTGCTTTCAGATACTATTACAATATGCAATATCGACTATCGTGTTGTGCTTTCTGAGCACATTGCATCAGGAAAAGACGTTACTGCAATTGCTTCAAAGCCACATAGCGGTGCCGATAACTACCCTGCGGTTTTTGAAATTAACCGTGACGGAAGTGCAAAATCAATTTCCGTAAATTGCCCTGCAGGTAAAAATTCGTATGTGGGTTTTGGTATGTTTATTATGGAGCGTGAAGCACTTATAAAAGTGGTTGAAGAATGTGTTTCTGCAGGATTTTATCACTTTGAAAAAGACTTTTTGCAGAAGTATTTTAACGAAGGTAAAATCACTGTTAATGTATATAATTTTGAGGGAACAGTTCTTCGTAACAGAGATATTGCAACATATCTTAAAAATAATCTTAAACTTGCGGATGAGCAAGTTCATAATGGGCTTTTTAAAACCTCTGCACCTATTTACACTAAAGTGCGTGATGAAATCCCCACATATTATGGAGATACGTCATCTGTAAACGAATGTATTGTGGCAGACGGATGCGTTATTCGCGGTGAACTTGAAAACTCGGTACTTTTCCGTGATGTCAAAGTAGAAGAAGGTGCTAAAGTAATTGGCTCTGTAATTATGCAGGGTACAAAAATCGGCAAGGGCGCTTATATAGAAAATGCAATTGTTGATAAAAATGTTATTATAACAGAGGGGGCACGCCTTATTGGTGCTAAACAAAGCCCCGTTATTGTAAAGAAAGGTGAAACAATATGAAAATACTTTTTGCCGCCAGCGAGGCAGCGCCGTTTATAAAAAGCGGCGGTCTGGGTGACGTTGCTCAGGCATTGCCGGCAGAACTGGCAAAGGTAAAAGATGTAGAGGTATCTGTATTTATACCATATTATAAAAGCATTAAAGATAATCCCGATATAGAGGTAGAGTTTGTTACTAGTTTTGGTGTGCAGGTTGCATGGCGCAGACAGCACGTCGGAATATTTCGGGCAGTAAGCAAAAGCAAAAAATTGAAGTACTATTTTGTAGATAACGAGCACTATTTTTATCGTGACGGTATTTACGGTCATTATGACGATGGCGAGAGATTTACTTATTTCTCTATGGCTGTTTTAGAGGCTATGCGCCAACTTGACTATTATCCCGATATTATCCATTGTAATGATTGGCAGACTGCACTTATTCCGGTGCTTAAAAAAGCACTTTATGCAGGTATTTACGATAATGCACGAACAGTTTTTACCATCCATAATATTGAGTATCAGGGTAAGATGCCTAACGAGTTTATGTCAGATGTTATAGGTGTAGGCGAGTACTGGAGAGGTGTGCTGACGTATGATGGCTGTATAAACTTTATGAAGAGTGCTATAGTTGCGGCAGATAAAATAACTACCGTTTCCAAAACATATGCACACGAAATCCGCCATGCATTTTTTGCACACGGACTTCAGGATATACTTAAAGAAAATGAGTATAAAATAGAGGGTATAGTAAACGGAATTAATACTGATTTGTATAATCCGTCAAAAGATACTACTATATTTGAAAACTTTACCGCATCAAATCTTTCGGGTAAGGCAAAAAATAAAGAAGAAATGCAGAAAATGCTTGGCCTTCCGGTAAATCCTGATGTTCCTGTGGTTGCTATGATATCGCGTCTGGTATCTCACAAAGGGTTAGACCTTGTTGAATATGTTATGGGCGAGATTATGCAAAGAAATTTACAGTTTGTAGTTATTGGTACGGGCGATGCTAAGTACGAAGATATGTTCAACTTCAATGCGTATGTAAATCCCGATAAAATGTCTGCAAACATTACTTTCAATCCTGCGCTTGCAAATAAGGTA
>JAZSBW010000238.1:0-3147 GCA_045602585.1 Clostridia bacterium | reverse complement strand
GTATTGAGAGATAATCTAAAAGGTCTTCCCTTAAATGTCCTAATGGTTTTGCAACCGCTGTATCATATTCTTGTTCCCACCACTCTGCTACATCTGTCTTTGCATAATAGTAGAGTGCATCATAGGCAGTCACTTTCTTTGAATCTTCTTGCCTTCCTCTGTTTGTAAGACAAGTATCAACATATCCCGTAAATATATCTTTATTGACAGGCTCTTCGCCTTCAACCTCATCAATAATCTGATACACATGAATCTTAGTGCCTTTATCAATCATGGGGTAGTTATATAACTCCACCTCAAAGCGATTTGCATTACAGACACCAATAGTATATCGCTCTGTATAAAGCACTTCATCCACATACATACTGCCATCAGCAATACCATATTCTGACTCTGGCGTTATATCAGGCAGGCCGGGATTATCGGGAAATTCTATAATTGTTTGTCGGTTGAAAATAACTTCCATTTAATCACCTTAATATTCAATCAACTCAAAGGACATTTCATCATATATTATATCATCATCTGTAATCTTGTAAATCTTGAACTCCATATTTGGTCTATAGAAATATCCTGTCTTATAAGAATTGGACTCATCATTCCAAAATGTGAGTTGAATCTTTCTTTGGTTTGCATCCACTTCTGACGAAGTAAAGAATTGTTGTATTTCCTTCTTCTCATTAAGATGTAATTTCTTTCTTGTCTTAAATGAAAACTTGGATTTCTTACCCTGTGCTGTAACACGGGTAAGGTCACGGGTGTTATCATCACGGTATGCTTTAATCTCTTCACGCTGATTAGGTGTGGAACTCCATGTATCTAATGCAATATACCTATTTGGGAAGGGTACGTCTATAGTTGACGTACCCTGTGTAACTGTTTTCTTGAATAAGTATCCTTCAAAGTTAGCCATGTTTATTCTCCTTTACGAATTATTCTCCTTTACGAATATTTATATCGCTGGCCAGTTTGTTTGTATTGCTTATTCTCTTCGTCCCATACAGCCTGCGCTACTTGGCGTCCATTGATAGTCAGCACAATAGGCTGATTATTATTGTTTCCACCAAAGTCTTGCATAGCCTCACGGAATGCTTCAATCATGGTAGACAGCGGGGTTTCTACGTTCGTGCCCTGCTTTTGGTCACCCACCATAGCAAGGAACGGTTGGTTCGGAGGCAATACCGCGCCCTGTGCCAGTTTCGGTATCTTCGGAACAGAGAATGACGGCAGGCTACCAAACACTTTAGTTCCGTTAATAGCAAATCCTCTCATCCTTGCAAAGATACTTGAAAGGGTACTGAACGGACTAACCAGTGTATTATTGATACCCGAAATCATGCTGTTGATTGAACTCTTAAATACTCCACTTACGCTATCTTGAATCGACTGAAACTGCGGGCTATTCGATTGAAATACACTTACCACACCATTCCAAGAATTGCTGAATGTTGATTTGAAATAATCAGCCATTGTACTGAACGGGGACTTAATACCCGAAGCCACTCCATTAAAGAATGTATCGGTGGCACTGAAAGCGCTGGTAATCTTCCCGTATGCGTTGGTAAACGTAGTATCAAACGAACTCGGAATACCCTTAACGGAGTTCTGAATATTGGTGGCCATCGTAGTTGATTCGGTGGATACCTTTTGAGCGTTGGCCTTTGCAATATCCGCATAGTGATTGGACGAAGCAATCATATCATTAACCGTCTTGATATTCTTTTGTGCGTTGTGCTGTGCTATGGCCGCATGGTGGTTAGAGGCCGCTTCCATGGCTTTCTGTGAATCACTTACCACACCAGCGTTAGCCTTTGCAATCGCCGCATAGTGGTTAGAGGATTGTTCCATAGCCGCTTTAGAATTTACGTGCTTTTGAGCATTTTCCTGTGCCACTTTAGCATAACTATTGGATGTTGCAATAGCCGCTTTTTGTGCTTCACTTACCGCACCTGCATTCTTCCTTGCTATTTCTGCATAGTGGTTAGAATCAGTCTCCATTGATTTGATGGTTTCTTTAGAAATACGCCCCTCTGCAATCAGAGTTTCAATGGCTCCATCATGTAGTTTCTTACCCGCCTTATAACGGCGCTCCAGCATATCAACATATTTCTGATAATTTTCAGCCTGTATCTTTTCCTGCTCGGCCATAAACTCATTGAGTTTCTTGGTCGTGTACTCACCACCCGACCACAGGTCCTTCCAAGCATTACCCAGTGTGGTTCCACCTGTAAGTTCGGACGCTTCACTGGCCGCCGCTTTGATTGTCTTAACGGCTTCAATGGTGTACTGAACAGGATGGTCTAACATCTTATTATACTCTTCTTCAAAGGCAGGTCCAAAAATGGCTTTACCTAATTCAGCACCTATCTTTGTTCCGAGTTTGTAAGACGCTACAACGGCCACACCCTTACCAATCAATCCCCAGTTCACGCCACCAGCGGCTCCAGTGATTGCACCAGTTAAGCCGCCACCGATAGCACCCTTTACCGCTCCCCAAATAGATTTAGCGGCAAAGATAGTAGCAAAGGCTGTTCCGAGACTTAACAGGGCTTGTGGGTCTGTGGCAATCGTGAGCAGGGCTTCCGCTAAACCTGCAATTAGATTCAGTGCTACCTTTACTAATGAGGAAAGTAACTTGCCCCAGTCAATGCTTTTCAGCAGGTCACAGATGGCCTGTGCTACTTCGCCCCAGTCTATGTCAGAGATAGCGTCCGCAATAGCAAAGATAATCTTCTGCGCAACTCCCAGTAACTTCTGTGCTGATATGACAATGGTCTTGAATACCTGTGTCCAGTCAATGCCTGTAATCAGTGAAGCAATACCATTACCGATTTCATCCCAGTTTGTATTTGCTATAGCAGTTCCTAAAGCAGACACTAATGAATTAGCCACACTGGCCATATCGCTCATCAGTCCCGAGAAATTGATACCTGCTAACAATTCATTTATAGCCGTTGCAATCGAATTTCCAAGGTCGGAAGTCTTAATAAACTCTTTGATAGATGTGAATATGCCACGGATAAGGTTGCTGACATTTGTTGCCAGTTCCCGCCACTTAATCTTTTCAGTGAACAGTTTTTTGAATGTCTCTCCGAGTTTCTTACCTACTTCGGCAAAGTCGGTTCTCTCTACAATTCCCTCAATGAG
>JAZSBW010000237.1:0-2504 GCA_045602585.1 Clostridia bacterium | reverse complement strand
TATGGTGGCTGAGTTTGATATGATATTCGGTCAGGGCATATCTAAATCCGGAGATATTTTAGATGTGGCTGCAGAATATGATATCATTAAAAAAGCCGGAGCGTGGTATTCATATAATGGCGAGAGAATCGGTCAGGGCAGAGAAAAAGCAAAAGAATACCTTGAAGAAAATCCGCACGTTATGGAAGAAGTACGCGCTATGATTATGGAAATAGTAGAGAAGAAACGCAACGGAGAAGATACTGCCGTTGCTAACGGAAGCGTTGATGAAGATAACTGATGTAGTACCTCAGCAAAAAAATAAGAACCGTGTTTCTGTATTTGTAGACGGAGAATATTCATTTTCGTTGGATAGTGCGGACGCACTTCGGCTCGGCGTTAAGATTGATACTGAAATTACGGAAAAAGATATAGAAATATATAATTTTGAGTCTAATCTTTCAAAGGCAAAGGCGAAGGCTTTTGATATAGTTTCACGCAAGATGGTTACTGAACACGAATTGCGGACAAAACTTACCGATAAAGGCTATGATGAAATGATTTGCGATATAGTTATAGAAACAATGCGTGAGTATAACTATATAAACGATTCTGAATACTGCACAAGTTTTTTTGACTATGCTGCATCTAAAGGTTGGGGGAAGATGAAAATTCGTGCTGAACTTAAACGACGCGGTGTAGACGATAGCACAGTTTCTTCTGCAATGGAAGATTTTGATGATTGCCCCGAACAACGTGTATATGATATTATTTGCCGCAAATTTGAAGATACTGACTTAAAAGATTATAAACAAAAGCAGAAAGTACTTCGCTTTTTTGCTTCAAGAGGGTTTGATTTCGACAGTATACAAAGTGCCGTAAGCAGATTTATATCTGAAAAAGGTGAAGATATATGAATTTTGGAAAGAAAAAAATAGGATTTATATCATTGGGTTGTGCTAAAAACCTTACAGACACAGAGTCTATGCTCGCTATTTTAAACAGTAACGGTATGGAAATTGTAAGTGACCCGTCGATTGCCGATGTTCTGGTTGTAAACACCTGTGCATTTATAGACAGCGCCAAGGCAGAGTCTATTGACGCTATTCTGGAAATGGCTGAGTATAAAAAGAAAAAATGCCAGTTGCTTATTGTAACAGGTTGTCTGGCACAACGCTATAAAGACGAAATTTTAAAAGAAATACCTGAGGTTGATATTATACTTGGCACTAATGATTATGATAAGATTTTTCACGTTGTTATGCGATTTTTCTTAGCAAACGAAAAACTGAGTACAGTAAGCGATGCAGATGCGCATATAACAAAATCATTACCCAGAGTACTAAGCACACCGTCTTATAGTGCGTATCTTAAAATCTCTGACGGATGTGATAATTTCTGCACATATTGTATTATCCCAAAATTGCGCGGAAGATACAGAGGAAGACCTGTTGACGAAATAGTAGCCGAGGCAACTGAACTTGCCCGTTCGGGTGTTAAGGAACTCATACTCGTTGCACAGGACGTTGCATATTACGGAAAAGGCAGCACTGCAAACAATATCTGCACGTTGCTTAAAAAACTTTCTGAAATAGATGATATAGAGTGGATTCGCCTGCAGTATTGCTATCCTGAAAATATCAGTGATAAACTTATAGACGAGATTGCCTCTAACGATAAAATTGTAAAATACATTGATATGCCTCTGCAGCATATAAGTGATAATGTTTTAAAACGTATGGGCAGACGAAGCCGTAAAGCACAAGTTGAAGAATTGCTTGAAAAATTACGTTCTAAAATACCGAATCTTGCAATAAGAACATCTATTATAGTTGGTTTTCCTGGTGAAACAGAGCAGGATTTTGAAGAACTTAAAGATTTTCTTAAAAGTGCACGTCTTGACAGAGTCGGGGTGTTTACGTATTCAAGAGAAGAAGACACTCCTGCATACGATATGCCCGACCAGATAGACGAGCAAATTAAAAAAGAACGTATGGATATACTTATGCAACAGCAGATGGACATATCTGCCCAACTCAATGCTGAAAAAATCGGCAGAACAGTTCAGGCGATTGTTGAAGGGTATGATGAAGATAATTTCTGTTATGTGGGCAGAAGTTTTGCCGATACTCCCGATGTTGACGGAATGGCATACATTTACAGCCAAGACGAACTCTCTGCCGGTGACATTGTTAATATAAAAATAATAGATGCTCACGAATATGATATAACAGGCGAGGTTACAGATTAAATAATCGCTGTAAAAGAGAAGGAGAGAAATTATGAACACAGCCAATAAAATCACAATCTTAAGAATATTGATGATACCTGTTTTTATGATAGTACTTATGCTTGATTTTGCATATAACGACCTTATAGCGGCACTTATTTTTGTTATAGCCGCCGCTACTGATGGTGTGGACGGTTACGTTGCAAGAAAATATAACCAGATAACAGATTTCGGCAAATTTATAGACCCGCTTGCTGATAAACTGTTAGTAGCAACTGCTCTTATATGCCTTGTA
>JAZSBW010000236.1:0-3391 GCA_045602585.1 Clostridia bacterium | reverse complement strand
GCTTGCTCATTCTTGCTTCTGTATAACGGTAAGCAGCAGGGGGGTCTCCGTCAACCGAACCAAAGTTACCGTGACCGTCTATAAGCGGGTATCTCATAGAGAAATCCTGCGCCAGACGTACCATTGCATCATAAACAGATGCATCACCGTGGGGGTGGTATCTACCGATAACATTACCGACGGTGGTAGCAGATTTGAAGAACGGCTTGTCTACGGTTAAGTGTTCTTCGTACATTGAATAAAGTATTCTTCTGTGAACAGGTTTTAAACCGTCACGAACATCAGGCAGCGCTCTTGAAACGATTACGCTCATAGCGTAGTCGATGAAAGCCTCTTTCATTCGTTTTTCTATATCTACGTCCACAATCGTCTGAGTATCAAAATACTCTTCAAAATGTGAATCTTCATACTTTTTGTTTTTAGCCATTTATTTTTCTCCTCGCTTAAACATCAAGGTTTGTTACATACTGTGCGTTTTCTTCTATAAAAATTCGTCTTGGCTCAACCTCGTCACCCATCAGTATGCTGAAAATTTCATCTGCTTTTTCTGCGTCTTCCAAAGTAACCTTTAAAAGAATTCTGTTTTTCGGGTCCATAGTGGTTTCCCAAAGTTCTTCGGGGTTCATCTCACCAAGACCTTTATAACGGCTGATGTCTACCTTTGCATTTTCGTCATTGCCTTTTAATTCCTCGCTGATGCGGTCACGTTCTTCATCGCTGAATGCAACTTCACTGCGTTTACCTCTGGAAAGTTTATAAAGAGGCGGTTTTGCAAGGTAGATATGACCTGTTTCAACAAGCGGACGCATAAAGCGGAAGAAGAATGTAAGTAAAAGTGTTTGTATATGTGCTCCGTCAACGTCGGCATCCGCCATAATAATAACTTTGTCGTATCTTAATCTTTCAATATCAAACTCGTCGCCAATACCCGTGCCAAGCGCCTGAATAACAGGTGTAAGTTTATCGTTTCCGTAAACTTTGTCTGCACGTGCCTTCTCTACGTTTAGCATCTTACCCCAAAGCGGAAGTATAGCCTGATATTTGCTGTCACGTCCGTTTTTGGCAGAGCCGCCCGCTGAATCTCCCTCGACGATGTAAATCTCGGTTTTTGTAGGGTCTTTAACAATGCAATCAGTAAGTTTACCGGGGAGTGTGCTTGAGCCTAAAGGTGTTTTTCTTGTAGCCTCTCTTGCTTTACGTGCCGCAATTCTTGCGCGTGAAGCTAGTATAGCCTTTTCTATAACTGCTTTGCCTACCTGAGGATTTTCTTCAAAGAAATCTGCAACTTTTTCTTTAACCAAGCCTTCAACCAGACCTCTTATTTCAGAGTTGCCGAGTTTTGTTTTAGTCTGACCTTCAAACTGAGGCTCTTCAAGTTTAACAGAGATAACGGCAATAAGTCCTTCTCTTGCGTCATCACCCGTCAGTTCTTCGTCGTCTTTCATAAGTTTATATTTTCTTGCATAATCAACCAAAACTTTTGTAAGTGCGGCTTTAAAACCTGTTTCGTGTGTTCCGCCCTCTGTAGTTGAAATATTGTTTGCAAAAGATTCTATAGTTTCGTCATAAGCGGTACTCCACGAAAGCGCAACCTCTGCCATACTTCCGTTTTTCTCGCCACTTACGTATATAACGTCTTCATGTATAGTTTCAAGTGATTCTTTTCTCGATTTTTTTTCATTGAAAAGGAATGAAACGAAGTTTTTAATACCGCCGTCATAGTGGAGAATTTCTTCTCTTTTTTCTTCACGTTTATCAGTAAATTTAATTTTTATACCACCGTTTAAAAAAGCCTGCTCACGAAGTCTTTTTAAAAGAATGTCATAATCGTAAACAGTTTCTTCAAATATCTCGCCGTCTGCCCAGAAAGTTACTTCTGTTCCTGTTCTGTCTGTTTTGCCGATTGTGTGTACCTCGCCTTGAGGAACACCTCTTTTATACGACTGATACCATATATTTTCACCATCATGAACATGAACTTCTAATTTTGTTGAAAGAGCATTAACAACCGACGCACCAACACCATGCAGACCGCCCGATACTTTGTATCCGCCACCGCCGAATTTACCGCCCGCGTGCAGAACTGTAAAAATAACGTCAATTGTAGATATACCCATCTTAGGATGAATACCGTGCGGCATACCTCTGCCGTTATCTTTAACCGTTACAGAGCCATCAGCATTTAAAGAAACATCTATCTGTGTACAATATCCTGCAAGCGCCTCGTCAATACTGTTGTCCACAATTTCATATACAAGATGGTGCAGACCGCGTGCAGATGTAGAGCCTATATACATACCGGGACGTTTGCGTACAGCCTCAAGTCCTTCAAGTACCTGAATATTACTCTCATCATAGGTGTTGCTTATATTGTTGCTCATATTTTTCTATCATTCCTTCCTTAACCGAAGTCATTTTTCTATAACGGGACGATGCCCACATCCGCCCGCATTTCTTCTCATTCTATTCCAATCCGTCTTCTTCAGACCTTTTCAATAATGTTGCCGAAGAAATAGGCGAAATATATATTTTATAGTTTTTGTTTCCGCAATCTGCCACAATAAAAGTTCTAGGCAGTTCGTCGCTTACGTTTATAACATTTCCGTCTGATTCTGCATATTGCAAAAACTGCCTTGTCCACTTGGATATTGTGGTATTGTCCATATCACAAATTGCAATTATGTTTTTTTTAAGCAAAGAAATATCTCCGCCGATGTGAATATACATAAAAATTCACCTTTTAATCTTTCCGCATTCTATTTCAAAATACTTTGCATCGGGAAAAGTTTTCATAATATCTGCATTGGTAAGTGTTATTATAACTTGCTTTCCCTCAAGATTTTTAAGTAAAAATTCTCTGCGCTGACTGTCGAGTTCGCTGAAAACATCATCAAGCAAAATTATCGGATACTCGCCCTTTGTATCTTTTATAATTTCCGCTTCGGCAATTTTCATAGACAAAACAATCGACCTTAACTGTCCCTGTGATGCAAAAAATTTTGCTCCTTTTTTGTTTATGTTTATTATAACATCATCACGGTGCGGGCCTTTTATGCTTGTACCGAGGATAAGTTCTTTTTCTTTATTTTCTTCCAATATTTTTATAAAAGACTCTTTATCATAAAAATTTTCTATGTTCGATTTATAAATAAATTCAACACTTTCGTTATTTTCGGAAATATCTGCATATATTTTTGAAACATAGTCAGAAAAAACTTTTATAAAATTATTTCTAATCTCACAAATCTTAGAGCCGTATTCAAAAAGTTTTTCGTTATAAATTGCAATCTGCTCAGAATTTTTATGTTCTTTCAAAATATTATTTTTCTGTTTAAGCACATAGATGTATGAAGACAACAGTTTAAAATAACCTGCCCTGTTTTTAGATAAA
>JAZSBW010000235.1:0-1570 GCA_045602585.1 Clostridia bacterium | reverse complement strand
CTCAATAAAAATTTATTGTAAGCTCTCATAGCTCAAAATTCTGTCTGACTTTACTAATATATAAAGTGCATTTTTAAAACTCTTTGGACTTTCAAAAAGTCCCGCTTTTTTATGCTGTTCATTTTTCAAAGATCAATTCCGTCACTCGCTTTTCCCGAGCGACTTAATTATTATATCACGTCTGCGAGCCGTTGTCAACACTTTTTTTAAAAGTTTTTTAAAAATTTTCAACCCCGTTCGCAGAGTGCTTATTTAATATATCACAATAAAACAATTCTGTCAACCGGTTTTTTGAAAAAATTTAAATTATGGCAAAATACATAAAACAACGACGGATTTTTTATGTTGAGTTATACAATTTCTCGTATTACTTTTCGTTTTGGCTGTTTTCTACACCGTCATTTTCTGCTGAGGATATATTATCGGCAGTTTCGTTGTCGCTTTCAAAATAAGGCAGAAGACTTATTTCTTCAAAACATTCTCTGTTATATCTTGTGGCCTCGTCTTCAATATTGTCTATTTTCATAATGCCCTTGCGGTAATTTTTCTTCATATTATAATACCTCCGAAAAGAATTTTCTTTCGAAGGTATTATTTGCAGAACACAAAATTTTATTACTTTGATTTTCTTTTATCGTTCGGTGCATAGCAAGCCGTTGCACAGTAAACCTCTGCAGCGCCGTTCAAAAGGAGAACACGGCGGCACTCACTGCTGGTAGCACCTGTAGTATATATATCGTCGATCAAAAGAACACGTTTGCCGACAAATGATAAATCTTCGCCTATGTCAAATGCACCTTTCACAGCGCGCCTTCTTTCCTGATAACTAAGTTTATAAAAAGGCGGATTATTCTTAACCTTAACCATAGCATCTTCAAAAAACGGGACACCGATTCCTTCGGCAACCTGCCGCGCTATTACCGCAGACTGATTATAAAGCCTGTTTCTTCTGCCCATCGGCACGCACACGACACATTCGATATTTTCATACCAATCACACACACGAAGACGGTTGTGAATAAGTTTAGCAAACGTAAATCCATAATATTTTTTATTGCTGAATTTAAATCTGTTCATTGCTCTGCGTATAAACTTATGATGTGGAAGAACAGAAACAGTTATTCTGCCCTCTGTATTGATAGTCTGTCCATAACGCCTGACGGACTCCGAACATCGGCTGCAAAGATTTATATTATCTTTAACTCTTACAGGTCTTGCACATACAACGCACGGTCGCACATAAAACACATTAAGGATACGTCTTATAAAATCGCTCATTTCATTTGCCCTCTGCCAGTTTTTCTTTTAACGAAGAATACCTGATAACAGTTCTGTTGTTATCCACCATTTTGCGGATAATATCCTCCCTGCCGACGAGCACAACCAGATTTTTTGCACGTGTAACGGCAGTATAGAGAAGATTTCGGCTGACGAGCATATACGGAGCATCGTAAACGGGCACGATAACAACAGGAAATTCGCTGCCCTGACTTTTGTGTACGGTAGCGGCATAGGCAAGGTCAAGTTCGTCGAGGTCTTTGAAATTATACGTAACACGTCTGTCCTCAAA
>JAZSBW010000234.1:0-3240 GCA_045602585.1 Clostridia bacterium | reverse complement strand
TAGCCGATAAGCGCCTTGATTTAAATAAAATAAAATTGCCTGAGATAAAATTTACAAAAAATATTGTAAATATAATTGGTGCGATAGCAGTAGTTTTAATATTGTTTTTGATTTTTAAAAATCCTATAATCGCAAGAATTGCACCAAAAGTGTATATTGCAGATGCGTTTGGTGAAACCGTATCTGCAGTGGAAGATGAAACCGAACAGATTATAAAAAATGTATTCGGGTTTGATTTGTTTAATAAAAAAGAACTGATGTTATATGCAACCGGCGGTATAGATGATGATTCTGCAAATATCGCTGATGATTTATCGGTGAATATAGAAACGGGATTTTCGAGAAAGACTTCTAATGCGATTGCCAAGTGGCAATGCCTTTATGGCGGAGAAGAGTTTATTTCATCAACGGCATATATAAATGAAGATGAAGTGGGCATCAGCGCCCCTCAGATTTTTAGTGAATACTGGACTGCACCGTCAAAGTCTTTCGGAAAAGAATGGAATGAAAGCGGACTTAGAAAAGTATTATATGCCGATGATGTCGGTGAAGATGCAGACCTTTCGTTTTCCAATACATTCGGCAGAAAAACATTTATTTCCGAACAAGGTAAGAAAGAAGCGGAACGCCTTACAGAAAAACTGATGTCTTCATCAAAAGCAAAGTATAATGGAAAAACTGAAATTGCCGTAAACGGAGAAAGCAAATTGGCTCGTTCGGTTGTATTTACATTTGCGCAGGAAGATATTACTGAATATTTGACAGGTATTCTGCGCATTGTACAAGAAGATGAAGAATTGTCCAAGGTTTTATCTGCAATCGGAAAATCAGAGCAAGTGCAATTGCTGTTTGATGATATTTCAGGCAGATTGGCAGATAGTATAATTATAAATGATGCACGCATAACGCTTGCAGTTTATAAAAATGCTGTCAGAAGCGCTCAACTGGATATTTCCTATGCTGAAAATGGAAAAAATCCTCGTATTATTGCTCTTTTCTCTTCGGAGAATTTAAAATATTTAATAGATAATATAAAATTCTGGATTGATGTAAAGGGAAGCGATAAAGACTTCTCGTATACTCTGTCATCTTCAGGAAATCATAGCAGTAGCAAAAAAATATTTACTGATATTACAAGCATTAATTTGGTAAGTAACGGTTACAACTACAGTTTAAACAGTGAAGTGGCTTTTGATTTTAAAGAGGAAACTGTTAACGGCAGTATTACAGGTGCCGATATATATTCAACAAAAGCATTGTCATACAGTGGTATATGCACTAAAAAAGGCGGTCTTAAATTAGAACTTGCAGATGTTAATACTTCAACAACGGGTAATTCTCCAAGAAAAATTTCGGGCAAATTGAATTTAAGAATTGTTCCTGATATGAAGATAGCGAAGATAAATACTTCCAACAAAAAGTTTATACTTGATTACAGCAAAGCAGAGGCAGAAAATTATCTTATGCGTCTGGAACAAACCGATAGTGTAAAAAAATTTATGGCAACAGTAAATAATATATTTAACAAGGCAGAATAACTGAAATTCTGCCTTGTTTTGACAAAATAATATAAAAATCTTTACTTTTTGAAATTGATGTGATATAATTTTTTCAATGAATAAGATGTATCTTTAATTTGATGCGGGACATCAGCAGGATAGTCGTATTTAGTGTTGAGAGGGTATTGCTCATGTCTTGTCGCGTATGCAGACAAGGCATTTTTTATGCCATAATTACACATAAACCTGCTCTTTTTAAGGAGATTTTATTCTAAAACTTTTACGGAGGAGTAAATTATGAAACTGATTTACGATGTAAACGACAAACCCAAGTTTGGCAGACTTATTGTATTCGCCATTCAGCAGTTGCTGGCAATTATGGCTGCAACACTGGTTGTACCCGTTATTGTAGGTAATGGTATGAGTTCTGCTGCTGCACTTTTTGGTGCAGGTTTAGGTACTTTGGTATACGTTCTTTTTACCAAAGCGAAAAGTCCCGTATTTTTAGGTTCTTCATTTGCGTTTATTGGTTCTATGACGGCTGCATTTGCAGGCGGAGTATCTATGGCACTCGGATATATGGGATTAATTATCGGTGCCGTGTTTGCAGGTCTTGTGTATGTAGTTATTGCCATTATTGTTAAAATTGTAGGCGTTGGATGGATTAATAAAGTTATGCCCGCAATTGTAATCGGTCCTACAGTTGCTATTATAGGACTTTCGCTTGCCGGTAATGCTATTGGTGATTTGCAACTTGGCGATATTGCTACTGCTTCACCACATCTTTGTGTGCTTTGTGGAATTATCACATTGATTGTTACTACAGTATGTGCAACATACGGTAAAAAAATGGTGCGTCTGATTCCGTTTATTATTGGTATACTTGCAGGTTATGCTGCTGCGCTTGTGTTTACTTTGATTGGTAATGCAGCAGGTATTGATGCACTTAAAATTATAGATTTTACACCTTTTACTTCACTTGTTGCAAATGGTGTAAATTTAAACACTTTCATTGCGCTTCCTGATTTTACATTTGTTACTGCATTTAAAGGCGTTGGCGAAATCAATGCTGCATATATCGGCTCTATCGCAGTTGCGTATGTACCTGTTGCATTCGTAGTGTTTGCAGAGCACATTGCAGACCACAAAAATATTTCTTCTATTATAGAAAAAGACCTTTTAGAAAACCCCGGTTTGTCAAGAACACTCCTCGGAGATGGTATTGGCTCCATGGTTGGAGCATTCTTTGGCGGTTGCCCCAATACCACTTATGGAGAATCCGTAGGTTGCGTGGCTATCACAGGTAATGCTTCTGTTGCTACAATTATTGCTGCGGCAATCGGGGCAATTATAGTTTCGTTTGTATCGCCGTTTATTGCATTTGTTAATTCTATTCCCCCATGCGTAATGGGCGGTGTATGTATGGCACTTTACGGATTTATTGCAGTAAGCGGTTTAAGAATGTTCAAAGATTTTGATTTGGACGATAACAGAAACTTGTTTGTAGTAAGTACAATTTTAATATCCGGTATCGGCGGGTTAAGTCTTACTTTTGGCAAAGTAACTATTACCCCTGTTGCGGTATCACTAATTTTGGGTATTATTATAAATGTTATACTCTCTAAGAAAAAAGCGTAAATAAATATGATATAATATAAAAGGAGAGGAGATAATCCTCTCTTTTATTAACTATAATAATATGTAGCAGGAGAAAAATATGAAAAAGACGCTTATTGTTGTG
>JAZSBW010000233.1:0-12410 GCA_045602585.1 Clostridia bacterium | reverse complement strand
GCAGTTGCCATAAAGATTGCAGCGGGTGATGCACCGGGAATACCGCCTAAGTATCCGGGGTTTACCGCAAGGATGTACGCCATTGCAAGAAATGTAGTAATACCTGCGATAATCTCTGTTTTAACATTTGTGCCGTGCTCTTTAAGTTTAAAGAGTTTTTCCATTTTACCATACCTCCTAAAGGAATAGATTAGTATACTTTTATTATACATAATTTTGGTGTTTTTACAAGTAATTTTTAAAAATATGTAACTTTTCACAAATAAATTTGACAAAGTTGGGAAAATAGAATAAAATATAGTTAATACTATATAATGGGTAGAAATTGTTTTATACACACAAAATATAGATAAATTTTATGAGGTGCGTAAATGGCTAAAAAACAGTATACAAACGAAAGTATATCAATGCTTAAAGGTGCTGACCGTGTACGTTTAAAACCTGCAGTTATTTTTGGCTCTGACGGTCTTGAGGGATGCGAACACGCGGTTTTTGAGATTCTGTCAAACTCTATTGACGAGGCGCGTGAGGGATACGGCAGTATTATAGAGGTTAAAAAATTCCTTGATAAGTCTATCGAAGTTACAGACAGAGGAAGAGGTATACCTGTAGACTACAACCCCGTTGAAGACCGATATAACTGGGAACTTGTATTCTGTGAATTGTATGCCGGAGGTAAGTATAAAAACAATACCGGTGATAACTATGAGTATAGTTTAGGTCTTAACGGTCTTGGCGCATGTGCTACGCAGTACGCATCTGAATATATGGACGTAACTGTTCACCGTGACGGATATAAATACGAACTTCATTTTGAAAAAGGCGAAAACATAGGCGGTTTAAAAAAAGAAGAATACAATTATAAGCATACCATGACACGCATCAAATGGCGCCCCGACTTAGATGTTTTTACCGATATTAATATAGGAACAGAATATTTTGAAAATATACTAAAAAAGCAGGCGATTGTAAACAAAGGTCTGGTGTTCAAATTCAAAAACGAAGTTGAACCGGGGAAATTTGAAGAAAAAGATTTTGTGTACGAAAACGGTATTATCGACTACATAAAAGAAACAGCCGGTGAAGATGCGCTTACAGAAGTTAAATATTGCGAGGCAGAACGTCGTGGTCGTGACCGTGAGGACAAGCCTGAATATAAAGTTAAACTGTCTGTTGCGTTTTGTTTCTCAAATAAGGTTAATCTTCTGGAATACTACCATAACTCCAGTTTCTTGGAGCACGGCGGCTCACCCGATAAAGCGGTTACAAACGCATTTGTGTATGCTATAGACCAATACCTTAAACAGAATAATAAATACACTAAAAATGAAGGTAAAATCAGTTTCAACGATATAAAAGATTGTCTTATTCTTGTTTCAAACTCATTTTCTACGGAAACCAGTTACGAAAACCAGACCAAAAAGGCTATTACAAATAAATTTATTGCTGATGCAATGATAGAGTTTTTGCGTCACGAACTGGAACTTTACTTTATAGAAAACAAGGTTGAAGCAGATAAAATTGCGGCACAGGTGCTTGTAAACAAACGCAGCCGTGAGCACGCAGAAAAGGCGAGAGTTAATATTGCCAAAAAATTAAGCGGTTCAATAGATGTAACCAATCGTGTGCAGAAGTTCGTTGACTGCCGTACAAAAGACGTTTCCAAACGAGAGGTATACATAGTGGAGGGTGACTCTGCGCTGGGCTCGTGTAAACTCGGCCGTGACAGTGAATTTCAGGCGATAATGCCTGTAAGGGGTAAAATCTTAAACTGCCTCAAAGCCGATTACGATAAAATCTTCAAAAGCGATGTTATTGTAGACCTTTTGAAAGTTCTTGGATGTGGTGTTGAGATTTCTTCAAAGCACAATAAAAACATATCTAATTTTGATATAAACAATCTGCGTTGGGATAAAATTATTATCTGTACTGATGCTGACGTAGACGGATTCCAGATACGTACGCTTATACTTACAATGCTTTATCGTTTAGCACCTACGCTTATAGAACAGGGTAAGGTGTTTATTGCGGAATCTCCTCTTTTTGAGATGACCTATAAAGACGAGGTGCGCTTTGCATATAACGAAAAGGAAAAAGCCGATATCCTCGCTACTTTTGGAAATAAATGCAGCATCCAGCGTTCAAAAGGTCTTGGAGAGAACGAACCCGAAATGATGTGGCAGACCACTATGAATCCCGAAACACGCAGACTCATAAAGGTTGTCAGCGAAGAGGCTGAGGCAACCTCAAGAATGTTTGATGTTTTATTGGGCGATGACCTTGCTTCCAGAAAAGAGTATATAGCCGATAACGGCCACAAATATCTGGAAATGCTGGATTTGAGTTAATTGTACGGGGGTGAACTGATATGAGTATAGAACAAAAAATTACAAACACGCTTACGGAAAACTATATGCCGTATGCGATGAGTGTTATAATATCCCGTGCTATTCCCGAAATTGACGGGTTTAAGCCATCTCACAGAAAACTTCTGTATAGTATGTATAAAATGAATCTGCTTACGGGCAATAAAATGAAATCTGCAAACGTAGTCGGCAGAACTATGCAGTTAAACCCGCACGGCGATGGTGCAATCTATGAAACTATGGTGCGTCTGACTCGCGGTAACGATGCGCTTTTGCATCCGTTTGTAGATTCAAAAGGTAACTTTGCAAAGCATTATTCACGTGATATGGCTTATGCTGCATCACGTTATACCGAGGTTAAACTTGATGAGTTTGCGCGGGAGATTTTCCGTGATATTGATAAAAACACAGTTGATTTTGTAGATAACTACGACGGTACTATGAAAGAACCTGTTCTTCTGCCGGTTTCTTTCCCCAATATTTTGGTAAATCCCAATCAGGGTATTGCCGTAGGTATGGCAAGTTGCATATGCTCTTTTAACTTAAAAGAGGTTTGCGATACCACTATTGCATATCTTAAAAACCCTAATTGTGATATTATGAAAACTTTGCTTGCACCGGATTTTACAACTGGCGGAAGTCTTATTTATAATGAAAGTGTATTAAAATCTGTCTACGAAACAGGAAGAGGCAGTTTCCGCGTTCGCAGTAAATACAGATACGATAAGAAAAACAGTTGTATTGAAATTTACGAAATTCCCTACAGCACCACGTCAGAGGCTATTATAGATAAAATCATCGAACTTATAAAAGCAGGCAAAATCAAAGAAATCACAGACCTTCGTGACGAAACTGATTTGAACGGTTTAAAAATTACTCTTGATATTAAAAAGAGTACAGATGTAGAAAAGCTGATGACTAAACTGTTTAAAATGACTCCTTTGGAAGATGCTTTCAGTTGTAACTTTAACGTGCTTATTGGTCAGACACCCAAGGTTATGGGTGTTCGTGAGATTATCGGACACTGGACAGATTTTCGTATGGATTGTATCCGCCGCAGAGTTAAATATGACCTTAACAAACTTACACATAAACTCCACCTTTTAGAGGGCTTGCAGAAGATTTTACTTGATATTGACAAAGCGGTAAAGATTATACGTGAAACAGAAAAAGAAGCCGATGTAATTCCAAATTTGATGAACGGCTTCGGCATAGACGAAATTCAGGCGGATTACGTTGCAGAAATTAAATTACGTAATATCAACAAAGAGTATATTTTAAAACGTATTGCTGAAATTGAAGACCTCGAAAAAGAACTTGACCATTTAAGTTTTGTTTTGAGCGACGACAACGAAATACGCAAAATAATCATTTCCGAACTCAAAGAAATCAGCAAAAAATATGGCGTAGACCGCCGTACCGATATAATTTCTGATGATGAGATTGCCGAGTTTAAAGAGGAAGAACTGGTAGAGGATTATAACCTTAAAATCTTCCTTACAAAAGACGGCTATCTTAAAAAAGTTTCTGCTGTATCACTTCGCAGTGCATCTGCACAGAAACTTAAAGAAAATGACGTTATGATAGTAGAGCAGGAAAGCACCAACCGCGCTGATCTTGTATTGCTCAGCAGTATGCAAAATGCGTATAAAATTAAACTTAGCGACATCTCTGACTGTAAAGCAAGCGATTGGGGACATTTTGTGCACAATATCGTGCAGATGGACAAGGATGAAACCATTGTATACGCTGTTGCCACTACTGATTATGAGGGGACGTTGCTGTATACATTTGAAAATGGTAAGTGCGCTAAAATCAATTTAAAGAGTTACGAAACAAAAACAAACCGCAAAAAACTTGTCAATGCATACAGCGGTAAATCTCCGCTTGTGGACGTTAAGTTCTTAAAAGAAGATACCGACCTTGTAGCATATACCGACCTTGATAAAATACTCATATTTAATACAAGTGCGCTTTCTGTAAAGAGTGCAAAAGATTCTCAAGGTGTAGCGGTTATGAATATGAAGAAGAAAAGCAAACTTGTAAAAGTTGAGTACCTTTCAGATGTTAATTTTGAAAATGCTGATTACTACAGAACTAAAAATATTCCTGCAACGGGATATTATTTAAAGCCTGAGGATTCTGAGGGTGACCAACTTACATTGTTCTAACGGAGGACATTATGGACAGAATAAAAAAAGCAGTTGAAAACCACAAAAAAGGTTATAATTGTGCACAGGCTGTTGTGTGTGCATTTGCGGATAAAACTGATTTTACCGAAGACCAACTTTTCAGAATTTCTGAGGCGTTTGGCGGCGGTATGGGCGGCACAAAGGGTGTTTGCGGAGCAGTAAGCGCTATGGTATTTTTAGCAGGACTTGAGAAAAGCAAGGGTATCGATGCGCTTCCCGATACTAATAAGATTGAAAGTTACACTTTTGCACGCGAGATGATGGAAGAGTTTGAAAGTAAAAATCAATCTCTTATGTGCTCTCGTTTAAAAGGTGAATCCTTACGCTCATGCGATGGCTGCATTGAGGACGCTATAAAGATATTGGAAGAAAAACTAAACTAAAACAGCATCTTCTTTTTGAACAAAATGTAAATATTTGATTTTATTTATTGCTTATTTGTGAAATAAGGAGTATAATCGAAACGAGACATATTCAAGGAGGATATTTGATGAGCAATAAAGAAAACTGTGCCGTGCATATGACAAGCATAGGCGGTCAGGCGGTTTTGGAGGGCGTTATGATGCGCGGCCCGAAAGAAATCGCTACAGCCGTGCGTAAGTCTGACGGCGAGATTGTTATAGATAAAAAACCTGTTACATCAATAACGCAGAAGTTTAAATTTTTAAAACTTCCGATTATTCGCGGCGTAGTAAATTTTATAGAATCTATGGTTGTGGGCGTTAAGTGTTTGATGTTTTCCGCAGACCTTTATGATATTGAAGATGATTCTGGATACGAACCGTCTAAGTTTGAAAAATGGCTTGACGATAAATTTGGCGATAAAATTAAAGACATAGCAATTTATGCAGCAGTTGCCATAGCGCTCGTTATGGGAATTGGGCTTTTTATGCTGTTACCAACAGTTATAGTGGGATTTTTAAAACCGTTGATTCCAAATACTGTTCTTTTGAACTTGGCAGAGGGTGTTGTACGTATGTCGATATTTTTGATATATCTGGCATTAGTGTCGCAGATGAGCGATATTCAGCGTGTGTTTGAATATCATGGGGCAGAGCATAAAACCATTGCTGCATACGAACATGGTGAGGAACTCACTGTGGAAAACGCACGTAAGTATACACGTCTGCATCCAAGGTGCGGAACGAGTTTTCTGCTTATCGTTATGGTAATAAGCATTATATTTTTCTCATTCTTACGTTGGGACAATGTTTTTCAGCGTATAGTATTCAGATTACTTTTACTTCCCATTGTTGCCGGAGTATCTTACGAGATTATAAAGTTTGCCGGAAGAAGCCAAAACAAGTGTGTGTCACTTTTAACCAAACCCGGCTTATGGTTGCAGAAACTTACCACACGTGAGCCTGACAATTCACAACTTGAAGTTGCTATTGCATCACTTAAAGCAGTTATACCTGAAAATAAGGAAGAAGATAAATGGTAATAAAAGATTGCATCTTAAAAGCATCTGAAATTTTAAGGGCATCAGGCACGGACACCCCCGTGCTTGATGCCCGTGTTTTAATGTGTTTTTCTTTGAATAAAAGCGATGTTTTTGTAATAACAAATCCTGACGAACCAATTTCAAAAAGTAAGGAAGAACATTTTTTTGAACTTGTCAACCGCCGTGCAGAACACGAGCCTATTGCATATATTACAGGTGAAAAAGAATTTATGTCGCTGAAGTTTTATGTAGACAGTAATGTTCTTATACCTCGTCCCGATACAGAACACCTTGCAGAACTGGCGATTGAACTTATAAATAAGAACAATCTTAAAAATGTTGCAGATTTTTGTACCGGCTCGGGCGCACTTGCAATTTCGATTGCAAAGGCATGCCCTTATGCACAGATTACAGGGTACGATATTTCCGACGGTGCGCTACAAGTTGCAAATAAAAACAAGCAACTTTTAAAGACTGATAATGTTCAATTTTATAAAACTGACGTATTAACTGAAATCGATAAATTGAATACAAAATTTGATATTGTTGTATCCAATCCGCCGTATATCGATAGTGATGATATGAAAAAACTGGAGAGGAGTGTGAGTGATTACGAGCCTCATCTGGCGCTTTTCGGCGGAAATGACGGTCTGGATTTTTACCGAATAATAACCGAAAAAGCAAGACTGTTTTTAAATGAGGTCGGCATACTCGCTTTTGAGGTGGGGCATACTCAGGCAATAGATGTTGCGCACCTGATGGAAAGCGATTTTAAAGATATACAGATAAAAAAAGATTACGCAGATATAGAACGTGTTGTGTGGGGGATATTAAAATGATTCCCCACACTTTTTTATTTAAAAAACTATCATAATCTGAACCTTGTCCCAATATATATTAAAAAACGAATGATATTGGGAGGAGAGAACTTATGAAAACAGAGTTCAATGGCTTAACTGACGAGCAAGCGCGGAAAAACCAACTGCGCTATGGCTTTAATGAACTGGCAAAAGGTAAAAAATCATCGCTACTTAAGATTTTTTTTGACCAGTTTAAGGATGTGCTTACCCTTACTCTTATAGCGGCAATGGCGGTTTCCGCGTTTTTAGGGGAGTACTCAGATGCAATAACAGTAATGATAATAGTTTTAATGAACGGCATTTTGGGATTTGTTCAGGAGTATAAAACGGAAAAGTCGCTTGAGGCACTTAGTAAATTGTCTGCACCGATGGCGGTTGTTATACGTGATGGCGAGCAGATTAGTATTCCCTCGCGTGAGGTTACGGTGGGGGATGTAATTGTACTTGAAGCAGGCGATAGAATAAGCGCTGATTGTACTCTTTTAGAGAGTAACAAACTTTGTACGGACGAATCTCCGCTTACGGGTGAGTCTGTAGCGGTTGAAAAGGATACATATAAAAATACGGCTTTGTATATGGGAACTACCGTTACATCGGGCAGGGGCATTGCCCGCGCAGAAGTTATAGGTATGGGCACTAAAATGGGCTCCATTGCACATATGCTTGATAACACTACATCGGGAGAAACACCTCTAAAGAAACATCTTAATAAAATCGGTAAAGAACTTGTTGTTATATGTGCCGCTGTTTGCGTAATGATATTTATAGCAGGAATGTTTCACGGGCAGAGTGCTTTTGATATGTTTATGTCGGCAGTGTCGCTTGCTGTTGCGGCAATTCCCGAAGGATTGCCTGCAGTGGTTACAGTATCGCTTACAATAGGCGTAAGCCGTATGCTAAAACGTAATGCACTTATACGTAAACTTCCGGCTGTGGAAACATTGGGCTGCACCAATGTAATCTGCACCGATAAAACGGGTACTTTAACGCAAAATAAAATGACGGTAAAAAAAGTGTACTGTGACGGCAGAATTACAGAAGTTGCTGCTGATGGAAGTTTGTCTTTTAACGGCAGAACATTTAATCCGTCTGTAAATAATGCGTTTTTAAAGTTACTCACCTGCGGATATATGTGTAATAATTCCGTTTACAGAAACGGCGAAGTGTCGGGTGACCCTACAGAGGTTGCAATATATAATCTTACAGAAAATTCAGGGGTAGACAAAAATTATCTTGCGTCATACACGCGTATATCCGAAATTCCGTTTGACTCTGAACGTAAGCGTATGAGTGTTGTATGCACTGACGGCTTTGGAGGAAAGGTATCGTTTGTAAAAGGTGCAGCCGACAGAATTATAGATTTATGTAATAAAAAACTGACTTCAAACGGAGTGAGTGACTTTAACGATAAACGTCGTGTAAGAGATATAAATAACGATATGACCTCTAACGCATTGAGAGTCCTCGGATTTGCGTATAAAGTGATTGAAAGCAATTCGGATAATACGGAAGATAATCTTATTTTTATAGGGTTAGAGGGTATGATTGACCCGCCAAGACCCGAGGCTTACGAAGCAGTTGCAAAATGTTATGATGCGGGCATAAAACCGGTTATGATAACAGGTGACCACAAAAATACAGCCCGTGCCATTGCAGATGAACTGGGCTTTCTGGGCAACAATGTGCCCGTAACCGGTGCAGAAATAGAAAATATGAATGACGACGAACTCGCAGACGCAGTTGGCAGAACAAACGTATTTGCGCGTGTGTCACCTGCTGATAAACTAAGAATAGTGCGTGCTTTCAAACGGCGTAAAAATATAGTCGCTATGACGGGCGACGGCGTGAATGATGCCCCATCTTTAAAAGAAGCGGATATCGGCATAGCAATGGGTAAATGCGGTACGGACGTTGCAAAGCAAGCGGCAGATATGGTGCTTCTGGACGATAATTTTTCTACCATTATAGCGGCGGTAGAAGAGGGTAGAATGATATACGGAAATATCCGTAAGTTTATACGTTATCTGCTTTCGTGTAACTTAGGCGAGATTATACTTATGGGAGCGGCTGCATTTTGTGGTATGCCTATGCCGCTTATGCCTATACAAATACTGTGGCTTAATCTTGTTACGGACGGATTGCCTGCACTTGCACTTGGGGTTGACTGTCCTGAAGCCGGTATAATGAAAAAAACCCCCCGAAAAGACGGAGAGAGCATATTCTCTAAAGGACTTGGCGGAAACATTGCTATGTCGGGCATACTTATCGGCGGTGAGGCATTGGTTGCATTTTCTGTTGCACAGTATGTTTTCGGCGATTTGGAAATTGCACGCACAGTTGCGTTTGCAACTTTAATTTTTGCAGAACTTATTTATTCGTTTGAGTGCAAAAATGAACACGGAAGTATTTTGAATGTAAATATTATGGATAATCTCTACTTACTTGGTGCAGTGGCAGTTTCAGCATTTTTAACTATGGCGGTCGTGTATGTTCCTGCGCTTGCGCAGATTTTTAAAACAGTACCGTTGACAGGCTCTCAATGGGGGATTGTTGTAGGTTTCGGTGCAATAGAAATTATATTCAATATAATATTTAACAGAAAAAAAGAGCATAGTTAAAAACTATGTTCTTTTTCGCTATTTTTTCTGAATTTGTATGGTGTTATTCCTTTTGCTGCTTTAAATGTTTTAATAAAGTAACTAAAGCCGTAAAACCACAGTTATATGCAATATCCGTCGGGCGGTTTTTAATTTTTAACTTTATTGACAATACTACAAAAAAATGGTATAATCACTATATGTAATATGCTATAAGGAGAGAATTATGTTTAAACACGACAACCTGACTGTGAATGATAAAAATCATCTTGTGATAGGCGGCTGTGATTGTGTTGATTTAGCATCGCAATACGGCACACCTTTATATGTTATGGACGAAGATAAAATCCGTGCCAATGCAAGGGCATACAAAAATGCTATCGATACTTATTATGGTGGCAAAGGTATGGCTCTTTATGCAAGCAAGGCTATGTCTACAGCATATATTTATAAGATTATGGCACAGGAAGGTCTTGGTGCTGACGTGGTTTCTGGCGGTGAACTCTATACCGCTTTAAAAGCAGGCTTTAATCCAGAAAACATATATTTTCATGGTAATAACAAAACTACTGCTGAACTTTCTATGGCTATTGATGCGTCGATAGGCCGTATAGTTGTTGATAATGAGGGCGAACTTGAAGAGTTAAACGCTTTAAGCATTGAAAAAGGTAAAGTAACTAAAATACTTTTCAGAATAAAACCGGGTATTGATGCCCACACGCACGAGTTTATAAGTACAGGGCAGATAGACTCTAAATTCGGTGTTACTCTGCAAAACGGTGAGGCTATAGACATTATTGCTAAAGCGTCAAAAATGCAGGGTATTAAAGTTGTTGGTATACATTGTCATATCGGTTCACAGATATTTGAACTTGCACCTTTTAAAGAAGCGGCAAAAGTTATGCTTGATTTTGCTGCAGATGTAAAAGATAAACTCGGTATTGAAATTGAAGAACTCAATCTCGGAGGAGGTTTTGGCATTAAGTATGTAGATGGTGATAACCCTGTTCCGTATGATGCTTATATACAGGCGGTTTCAAAAGTAGTTAAAAAAGTATGTGCTGAAAAAGGACTTAAATTGCCTAAAATAATAATGGAACCTGGTCGCTCTATAGTTGGCGATGCAGGAATTACTTTGTATACTGTGGGTATGGTTAAAGATATTCCTAATGTACGCAAATACATTTCTGTTGATGGCGGTATGGCTGACAATCCGCGTTATATTATGTACGAGGCGGAGTACGACGGAGTGCTTGCCAACCGTGCGGGCGATGAGCCTTCAGAGAAGGTTACGGTTTGCGGTAAATGCTGTGAATCGGGTGATATTTTAATTAAAGACGCGCACTTTCCTGAAATAAAAAAAGGCGATATAATGTGTATAATGTCTACAGGCGCATATAACTACTCTATGTCGAGCAACTATAACCGCATACCAAGACCGTCCGTTGTAATGGTATCAAACGGTGAATCAAAAGTAGTTGTAAAACGTGAAACTTATGAAGATATTATAAGGAACGACGTTTTTTAAGGAGTAATTTGAATGTATGATATAAAATCAAGATTTTTATCTTTACTGTTAAGCCTTCCTGCGCTGTTGCTGGCACTTACTGTGCACGAATATGCACACGGTTGGGCTGCAGATAAAATGGGCGACCCCACTGCGCGTTATAGCGGAAGATTAAGTCTTAATCCGCTTGCTCATATGGATTTGTTCGGTACTGTATGCCTTTTATTCTTTGGTTTTGGCTGGGCAAGACCTGTGCCGATAAACACACGTAATTTCCGCAATTCCAAGTGGGGAACTGTGGCAGTGTCTTTGGCGGGCCCGGGAGCGAACTTTATATTGGCATTGATTTGTGCATTTGTAGTGTCGGCAATGGAAAAGTTTGTGCCTGCAAATACGCTTACACAATTTTTGTATACAGTAGTATATATGGGTGTTCAACTTAATGTCGGCTTAATGGTGTTTAATTTAATACCCATTCCTCCGCTTGACGGCTCTAAAGTTTTAATGGAATTTCTGCCGCCTAAGTACAGATTCAAAATGTATACGCTGGAGAGATATTTCAGTATAATTTTACTTGCACTTATATTTTTTAATATACTTACACCGTTGCTCTCTGTACTAAGAGAGTGGGTTTTGGCTGTTATATATTTTATAGTTGGGTTGGTGTTTTAATTGGATTTAACATTCAAAACCGCAACCTTCGAGGGACCTCTGGATTTGCTGGAGCACCTTATAAGGAAAAACAAATTAAATATATGTTCTGTTTCGCTAATTGCAATTACTGACCAATATATAGAGTATATTGAGGGACTAAAAAAGATGGATCTTGACATATCAAGTGAGTTTTTAACCGTTGCATCCAATCTGCTCTATATAAAATCAAAAGCACTTTTGCCGAAACACGATGAAGAAGACGATGCCGAACAGATTGCTCGTGATTTGACAGAGGCACTTAAAAAACGCCATACAATGAAACTTATTTCAGAACTTTTTAAGAAAAAGCAATTTGACGGTGCTCTCAATTTCTATAAAGAGGCTGAACATTTAGACCTTGCTCCCGTAAAACGTGAGGTTGAGCAGGTTGAACTGGACAGGCTTATGGAGGCTTTTTTAACGGTTCTGGAAAAAAACGAGCGAAAAGCACCGCCACCAAAGTCTAACTTTGAGGGTGTTGTCGGCAGAGAAAAGGTGTCTGTTAAAGAAAAAGCAGGCAATCTTATGAATCGCCTTCGCACAAGTAAAAAACTTTCGTTTGAAAATGCTTTTGAAGGGATTAAAACAAGAAGTGAGGCAGTTGCTCTGTTCCTTGCAATACTTGAACTTCTTAAAATGAATTCTTTGGAAGCGTATGACGAAGGTGACAAAGTATATTTTAAACTTGGTAAATCGAAAAATGACACATTAAGTGGTGAGTTTGATGGATAATATAAATTTAGAGGCTGCT
>JAZSBW010000232.1:0-5006 GCA_045602585.1 Clostridia bacterium | reverse complement strand
TGGCTACGATCCGACTTCTTTGCGAAGAAGCGGGCTACGGTATCCGGCTCCCATTCTGTAAAGAAGTTGGTTATGGCGTCCCCTATCTTTTGGCCGAGGGTCTTCCAGTTGTAAGTTTCCCAAAACGTAGATATGGTATCCATTACAGCCATAAGGCCATGGCTTAATGTCTTTCCTAACTTCTTTGCGTCAAATTCACTGGTTAGGCCATTCATAATGCGGGCAATATTAGAAGCCCATTTCTTTGCCTTGGGACGCATAGTCTGAATCCATGTGTCTACACGGGCTACAACATTATTCAGCCGTTTTGCCAGCGCTTTACCTACGCCTTCCCAGTCACCTTTTTCTATGGCGTCCTTAATTTCTTTGGCAAGGTCTGATTCTGCCTTTACCTTTTCAAAGGCTCCTGCATAATCGTCAGCGGCTCCACCGCCGCCCCCGCCGCCGTTATCTTTATCCTGCTGAATAAGGATAAGGTTATCATACTCTGCAATATCCTCGTTGGCTTCTTTAGCGGCCTTGCCTGCCCCGCCTGCTGACTTCGCCCAATCTTTATTAGCCTTGGAAGCCTTATAGATATACTTGGCTCCTGTAAGGATAGCAAAGAAGTTAGCCAGTGCTGTCATGGCGGCAGACAGCCAGCCCATGAGTGTCTTAATGGCAGGAACTAACGCTGATAAAATAGGCTGTGCCATTGTGGCAAGGCTATTCTTCAACTGGAAGAAACTGTTTTTGAGTTCGTTTACCTCTGCCTGTAATTCGGGGAATTGACTGGCCAGCCCTTTATAGGCTTCTACACCAGCACTCCTTATGCGCTTATACAGAATAAAGATAGAACGTAATCCCAGGAAATATTTAAGCGAAAATTTAAGCAGGTTTTTAAGGGACTTACTTGCGTCATCCGTACCTTTGTGGACACCTCGTAAGCGATTAACGAAATTACCTGTTGCCCTTGCAACTGTAACCATTCCTTTGCCGATGGTCTTTACGCCTCGGCCAAAGGTGACAAAGGTTTCCTTCAACCGTTCAGCGGCAGATTTTTCCTGCCTCATTTTGCTGGCGGTTTCTTCCGATTCTTCGCCTAACTCTGAATTAGCCCGTGTGGTACGCTTCTTTTGTCCTTCCAACTCGTTGAGTTTTTCGCTGGTCTGCTGTGCCTCTTCCCCTTCGGCTTTAACATCCTTCGGGGTAGATACGTGCTTATTCCTATAGGCTTGATATTCCGCTGATTCTTTAAGTCTCTGCTTTCCAATTTCAAGGTCTCTGTTTAATTGCTGTTGCTTTGTTATAGCCTCATTATATTTTTCGGTTTCCGTCCAAAGAACACGGTTATAATCTTCACCAGCGGCGGCCATTTGACGCATTAACTGGAGTTGTGTCATTAGCGAATTTTGGGCTTGATTCCACTTGAACACAGTATCCGCATAAGGCTGTGTATGGGTCTTACCCATTTCTTCCAGTGCTATCAACTTGTTATGATACTTTTCTACATCCTGCTGTAAGGTTTTTACTTTGGCCGAAGCCTGTGCAAATTCCTCTGTAGGTGTTACCTTATACACTTCTGCCCGCATTTGTTCAAATGTGGCTTTAAGTGCATTGGTATCATCTATGGTTTTCTGAATGCTTTTATCCAGTTTCAAAAACCCTACAGACTTATCAGCGCCCTCCAGTCTGCCCCGCAGTTGTTCTATAGTCTCCATAAGAACACGGGCTTTATCTTCTGTTTCAGATAAGCCTTTCTTCGGGGTGGCTTTTTCCGGACTTTGCGTTGCACTGGCTACTTGTTTACGGGTTGCTTCCAGCGACCTCATACGCTCCAACTGTTTGATATACAGAACCATTTGATTGTTAAGTTCCGTTAATTGAACAGCCTTTTCAGCAAACTCATCTGAACCAGCAGACCGTCCTGTGTTAGCCAAAGTCATTTTTTGAGAAAGTAACTGCCTGCGTTGAGCATCCGCTATAGCAACCTGCTTTTCAAGTTCCTCTGCTCCGGGAATATTTCCTGCTTGTCGCATGGCCTTTGCTTCCCGCCGTAATGCAAAATATTTCTTTTGAGCAACATTGGCACTTTCGGATAGTTGCTTAAATTGCTCATTGAATCCTAAATCTGCACCCGTGCTTTTAAGAGTGCGAAGTTCCTCACCTAACTTCTCACTCTTTGCGGCGGTCTCTGTGATTGATTTCTTTATTCCATCAAAGGCTTTTGTGTCGAATGGCTTGTTTAAGGTTTTCTCCATATATTTATGGAGGTCACTTGCTACCTTTCGTGCGTCATCCGCAACAACCCCTATTTTAAGGGTAATATCTCCATCTGCGTTGGCCATAGTCAGTCACCTTTATTCCAAAGTTCACGTATGTAATTATCAAGTTCCTCTTCTTCTACGGACTTGAAATTCCAGTTAAAATATTCGGGGTTATTCAATTTGAAGTCTTGTTCCCATTTTTCAAGTTTCTTGCCCCGAACAATTTTATCTCTTATATTAACAATGGTGGACAAAGGGCACTCACCTATTGCTAAATAATAACCCATAAATGTCCACCAATGAATGTAAGTCTCTGCCCGTATTTCCTTTTTTGCCACATTGTTTATGGCTGATACGATAACTTGACTATCTTTTTCCCAATCAATTAACTTATGGTTCCTCGCCGCTCCTACACTTTCTTGCCCACAGTTAAAGAAGTTATACATTTCCTCAACTGCGGCGGCCAGTTTGCTATCAGTATTAAACACTTCCTGCACACATTCTACACCTGTTACATCCTCGTAAAATATACACAGGGCTACCAATATACGCTCCTGCTCTGTTAGTTCTATGTCTTGCAGACACTTGAAGCAATCCAAAACCATTCTGAAATCACCTTGATTACGAATTGGATAGTTGTCGCCATCTATCGTAATACTGGTAGGTAATTCAAACATACACTATTTCCTCTTCCTTAAATGGTCTTTAGGCATATACTTATCCGTGTATTTATGCAGGCGTTCCATGGTCTTTTTGGTTTCGGCCTGGATATTATCTGCATACAGGTTAAGCAACTGTTCCATGATAATCTCATATCTGAAACTACCATTGAACATATCCCACATTGTACCATCGGGGGCGCATATATCTGATACCTTTGACTGGAAGAGTTCATCTATAATATCCCGAAGTTCTCGGTCAATTACACGTATTGCCTCTTCTGTATCTTCCATAGATGGTTCTTCACCCTCCGGCTCGTTACCAAACTTAATGTCGATAAACTTATCCGACAACTTGTTCATACGGTCAGAAAGCACGTCCAGTCTCTGAATGATATTCATATCCGATGTATTGATTTCAATGATACGGTTATCGTCTCCATCAATTCTAATACGCTTTTTTCGGGTGGCAGACAGGTCAAGATCCATATCGACTGCCTGCTCACTTACCTTTGTCTCTTCCACTTGACTGTTGATAAGATTTGTTGTTTCCATTCTTTTATCTCCCATCTTTTAATTACGCCGCATCCGGTGTGAATACGAAATCATCAGTCAGTTTATCAACTGTTCCGGTCTGCGGTTCGCCACTGCCCTCATAGTCATTAGACAGATATACGGAAATCGGCATATTTACGTTGCTGTCGCCACCAATAGCAGTGTAAGCAATCGTGCATCCGGTGTGTGCCTCTGCCTCATACTGGCCAGCCTCACCCTTAAAAGCGGTGATTACATAAACTGTAAACTGATTCAGTTCCGTTACAGCGTTTCTGCGGCGAATGTCATTGAGTTTCTCACCCAACTTGGAACCACCGAGAATGAGGTACGGATCGAAATCCTGTTGCGGCTGGGTACGGTTTACATCAGTGTAGTTGATTCCACGAATATCAGTCGTGGTCTCAATATCTCCGTTGTACTCGATAGAAGAATCCTCTGTACGTGTACCGAGAATTTCCCGCATAGTTGTAACAGAAGTTCCTACTGTTTCTTTCCACTCTGCTACGGTAATGAGCAACTTACGTGCCGCTCTTTGTCCTGCTTGAAGATTGAAAGCCATAATGCTTCTCCTTTCGTTATATTGTTATCATTTTGCTTTTGTCTATGTAGTTCACCACTATTGCTATGGAGTACATAGCGAGTTGTGGTGATAACTCATCATTGATTCCGTCAAACTGCGGTGTGTCTGTTGTGGTCTGTATGTCGTCTATAAGGCAGGTTTCCCCAAAGTCGGGGAAGTTTCGGTTATCATTCTGTTCATCTATCCAGTCAATCAATGCTTGTGCCTGTGCTAAATCATCGACATTTTCATTTGGATAAGATGAAGAGCCTGCTTTGGTTACCTCTAAATCGGATATAGATTTGAATATAATCAGATTAAACGTGTATCGTTTAGCAATACTGCCGTCTATATAAGGACGGGTCATTGTCTTATCTTCCGATGTAGTTACAATCTGTATATTATCATCTGCGGCCTCAATCAAGTTGAAGTAGAGCGGGCTATTCAAGATTTGAGGACACTGGATAAGATAATTGATAATGGCTTGGTTCTTATCTACACTCATAAATTAAGTCCTCGCTTCTTACACTCTTTCTTCAACAGCCATGCCAACTGCTTATCCGTCCGACTTCGTAACTGACCTTTGTAGGCTGTAAGCCATTGTGACTGTGTTCCTGGAGTAGTATAGCCAAACTGCCAGCCATGCCACATTCCAGGTTTACCCCCCAATATATCCCCAGTATAATGCTTCGTCCCGCCTCTTGGGGAATACCAGCCTATAATCTTTGGGGTCATGCCTTTACGGCGGCTACCTTTTTTGAAAATAGGGATATTCGGTCCTTTGACAAGACCCATATACTGATAGGGGGCACGACTACGGCGTTGCCATAATCCGCTACCCCATGATACATAATCGGGGAAAACTCTTACAGACCTGCGTAACGCCCCAGTTTTCATAGGAACATACGGTTCTATTGCTTTAGCAATCGTCCCGTTTATCATAATCATAACCTGCGGGTCGTTAAGCATGGCGGCATATTCAGAAAG
>JAZSBW010000231.1:0-3380 GCA_045602585.1 Clostridia bacterium | reverse complement strand
GCATTATGTATGGCTGCAATAATTTCTGCACGTATTGCATAGTACCTTATGTGCGTGGCAGAGAACGCAGCAGAGAAAAAGAAGATATCATTGCAGAAGTTAAAGATGCCGTTAAAAACGGATATAAAGAAATTATGCTTTTAGGGCAGAATGTAAACTCTTACGGAAAGGGCAAAGGTATTACTTTTGCTGAACTTTTAGAAGAGGTTGCTAATGTTGACGGAGTAGAGCGCATACGCTTTATGACATCACACCCTAAAGATATAAGCGAAGAACTGCTTCGTGTTATGAGCAGGCATAATAACATATGTAAGCAACTTCACCTGCCTGTTCAATGTGGTAATAACCGTGTTTTAAAATCAATGAACAGAGGTTATACCAGAGAGAAATATTTCGGCCTTATTGATATGGCAAGGTCGTATATGCCCGACATTACAATATCTACAGACATAATTGTGGGCTTTCCGGGGGAAACTACCGAGGAGTTTGAGGACACATTAGACCTTTTGGAACGTGTGCGTTACGACACAGTGTTCTCGTTTATATACTCCAAACGTGCAGGCACTCCTGCGGCTACTATGGAAGATGTTATATCGCCCGAAGAAAAGAAGAATAATTTTAACCGTTTACTTGACGTTCAGAACAGAATCTGTGCAGAGATAAATGCGCAATATCTTAATAAAATCTGCCCCGTTTTAGTTGAGGGCAGAAGCAAAACCGACCCCGACACCTTAACCGGACGTACAGACGGCGGTAAACTGGTGCATTTTAAAGGAAAAGATGAACTTATCGGAAAAATTGTTGATATAAAAATCACCGAGCCTAAAACGTGGTCGCTTATGGGAGAAGTTTATGAGTAAACTTAAAAGTATGCTTGTGGCAGCCACTTTGGCGGCGCTTGCTGCGGTACTTGGTGTGTTTGAAAGTATGCTCCCCATACTTACGGCTATTCCCGGCGGAAAACTCGGCATAGCAAACAGTGTTACTGTTATAGTTTTGTATACTTTCGGTACTCCGTATGCTTTGGCTGTAAGTGTTGTCAGGGTAATAGTTTCGTGTATGCTTTATGGTGGACTGAACGCGTTTATGTATAGTTTTGCAGGCACGCTTTTATCGTTAGTTGCCATGATATTTGCAAAAAAGATGTTGGACAAGCATATTTCACCTGTTGGTATAAGCGTTTTAGGTGCAGCATGCCATAATATTGCACAAGTGGCAGTTGCGTGGTGCGTTCTGCGTACAGGTGCGCTCTCCTGGTATCTTGCGTGTTTACTTTTGATTGCGCTTGTATCGGGAACTGTATGCGGTTGGATTTCAAATGAGTGTATAAAAAGATTAAGGAATGATTTTTAATGAGTAAACCGAGATTAATACTTGCATCAAAGTCACCAAGACGATGCGAACTTCTGCGCAATACAGACACAGAGTTCGAAGTATGCGTAAGCGGTGCTGACGAGGATAAAATCCCCAAAGATTTACCGCCGCAACTTTATGTTCAGGAACTTGCCGTTTTAAAGGGTACGTCTGTCGCTGATCACTATGGCAAAAACTGTTATGTGATTGCTGCAGACACAGTAGTTGTGCATAACGGTGAAATCATCGGCAAGCCGAAAGATGCTTCCGATGCAAAACGTATACTTACATCGCTTAGCGGTGATACTCATTTTGTATATACAGGTTTTTCTGTTACTGATGCATCAAATATGCATACTGTTTCGGGATTTGAGGTAACAGAAGTACATTTTAAAGATTTGAGTGAAACTGAAATAGATGAATACATCGCAAGCGGTGCTCCGTTTGATAAAGCAGGCGGATACGGTATTCAGGGCAGAGCAGGACTTTTTGCGGACAGTATTAAAGGCGACTTTTTTAATGTTGTGGGACTTCCACTCTGTGCGCTTAACAATTTAATGATAAAAGAATTTAATATCTCATTATAATAACAAGGAGAGAAGAAAAATGAAAAGAGATATCGGTATAGACTTAGGTACAGCAAATACTTTGGTGCATATGAAAGGCAAGGGCATTATAGCCAACGAGCCTTCTGTTGTGGCAATCAATCAGGAAAACGGTCAGGTGCTGGCAGTAGGTAACGATGCTAAAGCAATGCTTGGCAGAACGCCCGGTAATATTGTTGCTATCCGTCCGCTTAAAGACGGCGTTATTGCTGATTTTGAAGTTACTCAGGCAATGCTTAAATATTTTATTAAAAAATCACAGACAGGATTCGGTATTTTTAAGCCAAGAGTAATTGTGTGTGTTCCGTCAGGCGTTACAGAAGTTGAAAAAAGAGCAGTAGAGGAAGCAACCCTTGCTTCCGGTGCTAAAGAGGTTTACCTTATTGAAGAGCCTATGGCGGCGGCTATCGGTGCAAATCTGCCTGTAGAAGAACCTACCGGATGTATGGTTGTAGATATCGGCGGCGGTACAAGCGAAGTGGCTGTTATATCACTGGGCGGTATCGTTACAAGCCAGTCTTTGCGTGTTGCCGGTGACGAGTTTGACGATGCTATCATCAACTATATCAAAAAAGAATGTAACCTTATGACAGGCGAGAGAACTGCCGAGAAAATCAAACTTGAAATTGGATCTGCTTTTGAAATGGCAGAGGAGATGAATATGGAAGTACGCGGACGCGACCTTATTACAGGTCTTCCTAAAAATATTTTTATCACATCTCAGGAAATCCGCCGTGCACTTGACGAGCCGCTCACAGCGATTGTAGATGCTATTAAAACAACATTGGAGAAAACTCCGCCTGAACTTTCTGCAGATATTATGGAACGCGGAATTACCTTAACCGGCGGCGGAGCACTTTTGCGCGGCTTGGACAGACTTATCGAACTTGAAACCGGTATGCCGGTAAACATTGCCGAAACACCGCTTGACTGTGTAGTTTTAGGAACGGGTAAAGTACTTGAAGAGATTGATATGCTCAAAAAGGTACTGATTAAAACAAAAGGAATGTAATCAATTATTTTTTAAAATAAGGAGGTGGTTAAGTGTCTTTCTTTGAACGCAACAAAGGAAAAGTAATTTTAATAGGTGTAACGGCGCTGCTTATAATTATTATGGCGCTTTCCACCATACCTTCACTTAAACCGAATTTTGTAAGCAATGTATCAAGACGTGATGACATACTCTGTCCGCCCTCATCCCTGTCGAATACGGTAAAATTCTTATTAAACAGAATTGAGAAAACGCTACCGTGGAATGAATCGGTAAAAATGTATTCAGCATTTAAGATACTGTAAAGCACCTCATTTGGTCCGTATGTGTAATATTCAGGACTTTCAATATCAAATAATCTAACAATTTGAAGATTATTTTTCTTTGCAAAGTTTGTAATTTCTTTTTTATATTTTGCACTCACCTGTCCC
>JAZSBW010000230.1:0-9225 GCA_045602585.1 Clostridia bacterium | reverse complement strand
GGATATGTGCCTATGGTTACGCAGTTCCGTAAACCTTACGAAAAAATGGTTATGGAACTTCCAGCAGGTAAACTTGATAACGGTGAAGAACCGCTTAATTGCGGAATACGCGAACTTGAGGAGGAAACAGGACTTAAAGCAAAAAACTTTGTTTCTCTCGGGTCTATGATGCCTTCTCCCGGTTATGCAAAGGAACTTATCTATATTTACCTTGCAACAGATTTGTATGAGGGTACAGTTCATCTTGATGAGGGCGAGTTTTTGTCCGTAGAAAAATATCATATAGACTATCTTGTAAAAATGGTTATGAATAATGAACTGCAAGATGCCAAAACAGTAATAGGCATATTAAAAGCCGCTGAGTATTTAAAAAATAAGTGATACTAAAAAATGCTGAACGAATTAATCGTTCAGCATTTTTGTTGTTGCGCTTAATATATGTGAATTTTAAAATCCAAGAGGAATTTTAAATACAACAAAAAATATAAGAAGTAAACTCCAACTTGCTAAAAATATCGCAGAGTAGGGTGCCATCATAGATATAAGACTTCCTGCGGAAAAGTCATCTCTATATTTGCGCATATACATAAGAACTACACCAGCGTATGTCATAAGCGGTGTTATGGTATTGGTGCAGGAGTCTGCCAATCTGTATGCTGCTGCAACAACGTCGGGAGTCATAGATTGATTAACATTATATAGCATTGGTATTAAAAGCGGACCTAAAAGCATCCACTTTGCGGTCATTCCGCCAACAAATAAGTTGATAACAGATGTAACCAGAATAACTGCTAAAATAAGCAGTATGGGTGATGAAGAAATACCCACTTTTTGCAAAAACGACGCACCAATGCTTGTTATAAATGTGTTTGCATTTGTATAAGCGAGTAATGAAAGGAAGTTATAGCAGAAAAAAGTAAGCACTATTACATAGCCCATATCGCCTATCTGTTTTGCCATTGCGCCCACTAAATCTGATGCTGATTTGAATTTTTTTGCCGCAAATCCGTAAAATGCTCCTGATACAAAAAACACTAACGTTACGAGCAGTATAACATTATCTATATAAGGTGATATTTTGTTTCCGTTATCGTCAATATAAGAACGGAGCGGAAAAACTGCAAGGAATATTACAAACGTAAGAGAAAGTATAAAACCAAGCAATGCAAATTTAAGAGCACGTTTTTCTTCAGGTGTTACTTCTATGTTATCTTCTTTGTGTAAGTCGGTTAAATCTGTATTACCATATTTTTTCTCGGTGATTTTAGTAGTAATTATCCCACCGACTATAACGAGCAGAAAGGTGGATACCGCCAAAAAATAGTAATTCATTGTTGCCGGGGTAAGCGGCTCGCCCGATTGTGAAACAAAAGGTATTCCCTGACTTAATGCGAATGATTTTGCATTAGCACCTATTACGACGTCAGCAAATGTTGCCGGTACAAGATTAGCGCTGAATCCTGCAGATACACCTGCAAATGCTGCAGCCATACCCACCAATGGGTTTTTGCCTATTCCTGCATAAAGCATACCTGCAAGGGGAATGAGCACAAGGTAGCCTACATCTGTTGCAATGTTTGTCATTATCCCTATAAAAACAAGTACATACGGCAACAACTTTTCAGGCACTACAATGCCTAAACGTCTTATAAGTGCTGATAAAAGCCCTGATTCCTCTGCAACACCGATTCCAAGCATAACTACCAAAATAATACCAAGTATACCGCTTCCGTATGCCAGCCAGTTGTTTAATATTGCATTAGAAAAAATCCAACGTATATTTTCAGAAGTAAACATATATTTGAATTCATACACGGTTTTTGTTCCATCGTATGATATTATTGAAAATTCTCTGCCGCCGAGCAGAAAAGATATCAGCAGAAGTAATGCATATAAAATAACGAATATTATAACGGGATCGGGTATTAATTTCCCGATTTTTTCTGCTGTAGAGTATGATTTGCTGTTTTTGCTCAAACAAAAATCACCCTTTCCAAAATAGTGATTTTATATATGGTTAATCGCCGAACGAAATACCTATATTTTTTGCAAAGCGCACTAACTCGCCGTTGGGGTCAACATTTTTTGTTTTCTTTCCAATTACATTGTTTAGCGAATCGTAACTCATTTCGTTGCCTTTAAG
This sequence comes from Clostridia bacterium, assembly GCA_045602585.1. GTDB lineage: Bacteria > Bacillota > Clostridia > UMGS1810 > UMGS1810 > SIG455. The sequence goes on along the minus strand of JAZSBW010000230.1, from coordinate 7,082 downwards.
CGTAACCATATTACCGAATTTACCCTCCATAGCAAGGTCTACTGCGTATGAACCATACCGGGTGGAGAGTATTCTGTCGTATGCAGTGGGAGTGCCGCCGCGCTGAATATGACCTAAAGTAGTTGCCCTTGCCTCTAAACCGCAAAGTTCCTCCAGTTCATCAGCAACTTTCGCGCCTATACCGCCTAAACGGATAGGGTCGGGACTGTCTTCAACCACTTTACTTACAACCATTTCTCCGTCTACAGATTTTGCCCCTTCAGAAGCCACTATTACACTGAACGATTTCCCGAATTTTTTTCGTGTATTTATAGCGTCGGCTATTTTATTTATGTCATAAGGAATTTCAGGTATCATAATTGCATCTGCACCGCCTGCAATACCTGCATTTAAACCAATCCAGCCGGCATATCTGCCCATAACCTCAAGCACCATTATCCTGTGGTGAGATGATGCCGTTGTATGCAGTCTGTCAAGTGCCTCTGTAGCCACGCTCACTGCTGTGTCGAATCCGAATGTAGCATCTGTAGATGCTAAGTCGTTGTCAATAGTTTTAGGCACGCCTATAACTTTTACACCTAAATTTGAAAAATCACGTCCGCTTGTAAGAGTACCGTCACCGCCTACGATTAGTAAAGCATCAATTTCTGCTTTTCTTAAATTTTCAACTCCTACGTGTGATACGTCTTTTAAAACTGTTTTCCCGTTTTCCTCAAACGGATACTGAAAAAGATTGTCTTTATTGGACGAGTGCAAAATTGTACCCCCTAATGGAAGTATCCCCGATATGTTTTCTAGCGTAAGAGGTGTAAATTCGCCTGTATAAAGACCTCTGTAACCGTTTCTTATGCCTACAACTTCAAGTCCGTATTTCAGTATAGCCGTTCTTGTTGCGGCGCGTATAACCGGATTAAGCCCCGGACAGTCACCGCCGCCGGTTAATATACCTATCTTTTTAATTGAACTCATAAAAAACCTCCAATGTATTTATATAGATATTATTATCCGTATTTGGTAATATATATACGATTTATATATCCTTAAAATGGTATTAGACATTATTTAAGAGAATTTCTAAGAAATTTTAAATATGTTAAAAACATTACAAAATTGTTAAGTCTTATCCCTGCATATTCCGACAAATACAGATATATGCAGTTTGCGTATTTTGCAGCGTGTGTGTTAGAATGTATCGTGTCGAAAGGCAAAACGAAAATTTGGAGGGAAAGAAAATGAAAAAATTAAAAATGACAGTTGCTGCTTTACTTGCGGCTGCGACATTATCAATGACTTCATTTGCTGCATCAACCTCCGCTTTATTATCTATAGGGTCAAGAGGCGATGCAGTAAGTTCCGTACAGCAGGAATTATTGGAAAGAGGATATTTTAATCATAGCGTAACAGGCTATTACGGCCATATTACACAATCAGCCGTAATTGAATTTCAGAAAGACAACAATATCCGTGTAGACGGAATTGTAGGTCCCGAAACAAGAGGCAAACTTTTTGGTAACGATTATAACGAAACAGACCTTTACTGGCTTTCAAGGATTGTCCATGCCGAAGCGCAGGGCGAAAGTTATGCGGGTAAGGTTGCCGTTGCAAATACTATTTTGAACAGAGTTAAATCATCTGATTTCCCGAATACCGTAAAAGGCGTAATATTCGATACCAAATACGGTACACAGTATACCCCTGTGGCAAACGGAGCAATTTATAATACACCTGCACAAAGCAGTATCAATGCGGCTAAAGATGCACTGAACGGCGTTAACTATGTGGGGAACAGTTTGTACTTCTATAATCCCAGAACTGCACCTAATTCGTGGGCATCTAATAATAGACCGTATTACACTACAATCGGTAATCATAAATTCCATCTTTAACAAAAAAGAACTTGCGCATTTTGCAAGTTCTTTTTTCATAAAAATCGTTGATTATTACCTTTTTTTGTGTTATGATTAAAGCAATATATATTGTAACTTATGGAGGAATGACATTATGAAATATATCGTTGTTTTAGGAGATGGAATGGCTGATTACAAAGTGGACGAACTTGGCGGTAAAACTCCGCTTGAAGCCGCAAATAAACCAAATATAGACTATATGTGTGCTCATGGAGAAATTGGTCTTGTTAAAAATGTACCTGAATCGCTTTCACCCGGTAGTGATGTGGCAAACCTTTCTGCTTTCGGTTATGACCCGTTTAAGTATTATTCGGGCCGTTCTCCCTTGGAAGCGGTAAGTATGGGCATAGACATTAAAGACAGCGACATCATATTCCGTTGTAATATTGTTACTGTCAGCGACGAGGAAAATTATCTCGACAAGCGCATTATAGACCATAGTGCAGACGAGATTACCACCGAAGAAGCAAGAGAGATTATGAAAACCGTTGCTGAAACATTTGATAACGAGTTTTTAAAATTCTATCCCGGAATCAGTTATCGCCATGCACTTGTGTGGGACAAAGGTCCGTATGATTTCAACCTTACACCGCCGCATGATATTTTAGAGAGAAATCTTGCTGAATATCTTCCAAAAGGTGAAGGGACTGATATCCTTACAGAAATGACAATTAAAAGTTATGAGGTTCTTAAAAATCACCCTGTAAACCTTAAAAGAATAGAGCGCGGTTTAAAACCTGCAAACTCAATATGGATTTGGGGTGAGGGTAAAAAACCTGCACTTTCATCGTTTAAAGAAAAGTATGGAATTGACGGAAGTGTTATTTCGGCAGTTGACCTTATTAAAGGTATTGCTATATGCGCGGGGCTCGAATCTATCGATGTAGACGGTGCTACGGGTAATGTACATACTAACTTTAAAGGCAAAGCCGATGCCGCTATAAAAGCACTTGAGGACGGAAAAGATTTTGTGTATATCCATATGGAAGCGCCTGATGAGTGCGGTCACCGCCATGAGATTGAAAATAAAGTTAAATCTATAGAATTCATAGATGAGAAGGTTGTTGGATATATTAAAGACGAACTTGATAAAAAGGGCATAGACTATAAAATGCTTATTTTACCTGACCATCCTACACCGTTGGCACTTCGTACGCATACACGTGATGCAGTTCCGTATATAATTTTTGACAGTACTGATTGTAACGGAGGAAGCGGTGTAAGTTACAGTGAAGACAATGCTGCATCATGCGGAAAACTTATTGAAAAGGGTTACACCCTTATGGATCATTTTTTAAACTGACAGGTGATTAAATGAATATTTTACCTAAAGACCCATCCAAAACATTAATAAAAATAGTATATGTGGCAGTCGTGCTTGCATTAATTTATTTTGTGTTGCCTAAAGCAGTTGCGCTTGCTATGCCATTTATAGCCGCTTATATTATATCAAGGCTTATTTTGCCTGTTGCGGGTTACCTCGAGAGTAAACTTAAATTTCCAAGACGGCTTGCCATAATTCTTGTAATGCTTGTTGCGGTTGGGTTGCTGGGTTTTTTGGTGTTTACGCTATTTTATCAGGCGGTTTATGAACTTCAGCATTTTGCATATATTATACCTGCGTTGCTTGAGGGACAGTATACTTTGCCCGAATGGGTTGATACGCTTGTAAACAACCTTAAAAACTTTTATATTGCACTTCCTGCATCTATGCAGGAGTTTATCGTAATGATAAGCAATAATCTGCGCGGAAACATCTATAATATTTTAGAGCCTGCAACACAATCGGTTATCAGTGCTGCTGCAAAGGTTGGTAAGGCTCTTCCAAATATATTTGTATTTGCTATTGTTATGCTTCTGTCAACATATTTTATGTGCGACGATAGAGAGCGTATACGTTCCTTTTTCAAAGGTGTTGTTCCAAAGTCTGTTTTGCGTAGAGCAGTATATATTAAAAATGAATTGTTAAAAGCATGTGGCGGATATTTAAAGGCACAAGGGATTTTAATGTGTATTACGTTTGTGGTGATGCTTATCGGTTTAACTGTGATAGGCGTTGAATCGTCTGCTTTAATTGCGTTTATCATAGCGGTGATTGACGTTATCCCCGTTCTCGGTACAGGTACAGTTTTAATTCCCTGGGCGGTTGTATCGCTTATTACAGGCAAATATTTTTTTGCAATAGGACTTGTTATAATTTATGCAATGGCATTTTTAATAAGGCATTTATCGGAGCCAAAGATACTAAGTCAGCAGATAGGTTTGCATCCGCTTGTGACGTTACTCACAGTTTATATAGGGTTAAGAACAATTGGCGTGTTTGGTATGATACTTGGTCCTATTGTAGCTATAATAGTTATAAATTTTTTCAAAGCAGAACAGAAGTATAAAGAAGAGTTTCAAGATAATTAAAAATAAAAAAATGCACCCATCAGGGTGCATTTTACTTTACATTATTTTGTGTGAATATCAATTAAATCTTCATTAAGTTTTGAATATACAATTTTCTGGCTTTTATAAAGACCAAAGTATCCAGACATCATGTAACTAACTCCACAAACAGTTGCCATTATAAGTATAGGCTCTGCGCCAAAAACTTCTATTGCTAAAATTGTAGATGCAATGGGGCAGTTTACTACACCGCAGAAAAGCGCTACAAAACCTATTGCGGCACTAAACCCTGCATCAAGACCTAATAAAGAACCTGCCACGCAACCAAACGTAGAACCTATAAAGAATGCCGGAACTATCTCGCCGCCTTTAAAACCTGCGGCTATTGTTGTTGCGGTGAATAAAATTTTTAGTATAAATGCTTCGTACCGTGCTTCTCCGCTGATGGCACGGGTTATAACGTCCATACCTGCACCGTTGTAGTCATATGTGCCGAGTGCATAAGAAAGACCGACTATAAGCACACCGCCTGCAAAAGCGCGTACATATCTGCTTGGAACAGTACTTTCCATTATGTGCTCGCACTTGTGAATAGCCATACAGAACAGAATACTTACTATTGCGCACAATATAGCAAGTATAATAACTTTTATCATTACCGATACAGAAATTGCCTCTATAAAAACATTTTCAAAGCGAACGGGAGATAAACCGAAACTACCTGCAATTTTGTATGCAACGATGGATGAAACTATGCATGGTACAAGTCCGGCATAGTGTATTACACCTACACTTGTAACCTCAAGTGCAAAGAATGTTGCTGTAAGTGGAGTGCCGAAAAGTGCTGCAAAAACTGCGCTCATACCCGACATTACCACTATGTGCATATCTTTTTTGTTAAACTTAAATACTTTGCCAAAATTGTAGCCAATACTTCCGCCTAATTGAAGTGCGGCACCTTCTCGACCTGCCGAGCCGCCAAGTAAGTGCGTTATGCAGGTAGATAAAAATATAAGTGGTGCCATAACTAAAGGTACATTTTGTTCATCTCTTGCAGATTCAATTACGCGGTTTGTATCTATCGCACCTTTGTTTTTAAAAAGTGCATATACGGTGGCTATCATTATACCGCCTATTGGCAGCAACAGTATAATCCACGTATGTTCTGTACGAAATTCTGTAACGAGGTCAATACTTATGTGGAAAATACTTCCCAGTACGCCGCCAATAAGACCAACAGCAGAAGAAGCAATCAGCCATTTAATCAGAACTTTTATATATTCAAAAGGTGGTTTAAGAAATGTTTTTAATGAATCCAAAACATTCATCTCCAATTATTTGTCGTTTTTGCTATTAACCATACTGAGTTTATGCTGACGGCGGTTTTTAACTTCGTGAGGAATAGGCTTAATGTCACCGGCAGCAGTAAGAGCCTGTCTTGTAAGGAGAGGACCTACCAACTCATAAATTAATACTGCAAAGAGTGTTATATTTCTGATAAGCGCACCCTGAGAGCCCATTTCAGGAGATGCAGCGGCAATTGCACACATACCGAGCGCAACACCCGCCTGAGGCAAAAGTGTAATACCTAAGTATTTGCAAATAGATGGTGAGCATTTAACTATCTTTGCACTGCCGTATGCACCGAAGCATTTGCCGAGCGATCGGAAAATGATATATGTGATACCAATAAATACAATTGCCATGTCAGCAAATACGTTAAGTTCAAGTTCTGCACCGCTGATAACAAAGAATAAAGCGAGCAGGGGAGATGTCCATTTGTCAGACATATTCATAAGGTCGTGCGAAAGCGGACAAATATTGCAGAAGATTGTGCCGAGCATCATACATACCAAAAGTGATGAAAAACTTATGTGAACAGGTCCTATATGGAAGTCCAGCATAGATAATGCAACTGTCAGGAATACAAAAGCGATTGTCATATTAAGTCTGTTTGTATTGGAGTTGAACATCTTTTCAAGTTGTGTTAAAATCCAACCCATTATAGCACCGAGGAGTAATGAACAACCAATCTCAACAATAGGATTAATAATAATAGAAATCATATCCAGATTGCCAGAAATCATAGTTTTTGCAATACCGAAAGAAACCGCAAATACAATAAGACCTACAGCATCATCCAATGCAACGATCGGAAGCAAAAGTTTGGTAAGCGGACCATCTGCTTTGTACTGGCGTACTACCATAAGTGTAGCGGCAGGGGCGGTAGCGGTTGCAATAGCACCAAGCACTAATACCTGTGGCAAAGTAAGTTTATCAGGCATAGCAAGATGTACAAAATAGAGAGCAACGTCAACAAACAATGTTGCAATCAATGCCTGAAAAATACCGATAACAGTTGCCTGCTTTCCTGTTTTTTTCAATTCCTCCAGTTCAAATTCGCTTCCGATTGAGAATGCTATAAAGCCGAGAGCAACTTCAGAAACCAGTCCCAATGCTGCAACGGCATCTGCAGAACTGAACCCTAATCCTTCAATACCAAAATTACCTAAACAGTATGGTCCGATAAGTATACCTGCAATAAGATATGCAGTTACCGACGGCAATTTAAGCGGTTTGAACGCTCGAGTCATCAAAAGACCTGCAAGCAGAGCGATAGATACAGATAATAATGTACTCATTTTATCTACTCCTTAATTATGTAAAAAATCAGGGCAACAAAAAAGAGCGATGGACTCGCTCTTTTAACCAAGCGGAGAAGGTGGGATTCGAACCCACGTCCCTCAAGGGGCATCATGATTTCGAGTCATGTCCGTTATGACC
>JAZSBW010000229.1:0-4212 GCA_045602585.1 Clostridia bacterium | reverse complement strand
AGAGAGTTATAAAGGAAAAACATGCTCAATATTCAGTAATTTTATCAGAAGTAATTACAGAATTTTTACCTGTAATAGATAACTTAGAAAAAAGTTTAGCAACAAATGCAGAAGATGAAGCATCAAAAGCTTGGAAAAATGGTGTGGAATTAATTTATAGACAATTTACAGAGGTGCTTAATAAATTAGGAGCCGAAGAAATAAAAGCAGTAGGCGAACAATTTGATCCTAATTTCCATGAAGCAGTAATGCATGTGGAAGATGAAAATGTCGGAGAGAATATCGTAGTAGAAGAATTCCAAAAAGGTTATATGTATAAAGATAAAGTAATCCGCTACGCTATGGTTAAAGTGGCAAATTAAATAAGTACGAATAACGGCACTTGCCGGAATAAGAATAGAGAGGTAATTTATTATGGCAAAAATCATTGGTATTGACTTAGGTACTACAAACTCATGTGTATCTGTAATGGAAGGCGGTGAGCCCGTAGTTATTGCAAATGCAGAGGACGCAAGAACAACCCCTTCAGTAGTTGCATTTACAAAAACAGGTGAAAGACTGGTAGGCCAGGTTGCAAAACGTCAGGCTATTACAAACCCCGACAGAACTATCAGTTCTATCAAAAGAGATATGGGTACTGACAGAAAAGTTGCAATTGACGATAAAAACTACACACCTCAGGAAATTTCCGCTATGATTCTGCAGAAACTCAAAGCAGATGCGGAAAGCTACCTTGGTGAAACTGTTACTCAGGCAGTTATTACTGTTCCTGCATATTTCAGCGATGCTCAGCGTCAGGCTACAAAAGATGCAGGTAAAGTTGCAGGTCTTGAAGTTCTGCGTATTATAAACGAGCCTACCGCTGCAGCGCTTGCATATGGAATGGATAAAGACAACGAACAGAAGATTATGGTATACGACCTTGGTGGTGGTACATTTGACGTATCTATCCTTGAAATTGGTGACGCCGTATTCGAAGTACTTGCAACCTCTGGTAACAACCGCTTGGGCGGTGACGACTTCGACGACAGAATTATTAAATTCCTGGTTGAAGAGTTCAAAAAAGAATCAGGTATAGACCTCTCTGCTGATAAAATGGCTATGCAAAGACTTAAAGAAGCAGCAGAAAAAGCAAAAATCGAACTTTCCGGTGTTACAACATCAAACATCAATCTTCCCTTTATCAGCGCTGATGCTACAGGCCCTAAACACTTGGACATCACACTTTCAAAGGCTAAATTTGATGAAATCACAGCAGACCTCGTTGAGGCTACAATGGAGCCTACAAGACGTGCGCTTTCAGATGCAGGCTTAAATCCAAGTGACATCAGCAAAGTTTTACTTGTTGGCGGTTCATCAAGAATTCCCGCTGTTCAGGACGCGGTTAAACGTTTCATCGGTCAGGACCCTCATAAAGGTATCAACCCCGACGAGTGTGTTGCTATGGGTGCTGCTATTCAGGCAGGCGTTCTCTCCGGTGATGTTAAAGATTTACTTTTGTTAGACGTTACACCGCTTTCACTCGGTATTGAAACTATGGGCGGCGTATGCACAAAACTCATTGAAAGAAATACTACCATTCCTACAAAGAAAAGTCAGGTGTTCTCAACCGCTGCAGATAATCAGACAAGTGTTGATATCCACGTTCTTCAGGGCGAAAGAGAAATGGCTGCATATAACAAAACTCTCGGCAGATTTTCTCTGTCCGGCATCGCTCCTGCACCAAGAGGTGTGCCTCAGATTGAAGTAACATTCGATATTGATGCTAACGGTATTGTACACGTATCTGCAAAAGATATGGCAACAGGTAATGAGCAGAACATCACCATTACTGCAAGTTCAAATCTTTCTGAAGAAGATATTGAAAAAGCTGTTAAAGAAGCAGAACAGTTCGCTGAGGAAGACAGAAAAAATAAAGAAAATGTTGATGCAAGAAACAGCGCGGATGCTCTTGTATACCAGTGTGAAAAAGCAATTGCAGACCTTGGCGATAAATTAGAGGAAGCAGACAAAACTGATATTCAAGCTAAAATAGACGCTGTTAAAGAAGCACTCAAAGGTACAGATGTTGAAGTAATAAAAGTGGCAACAACTGAACTGCAGAATAAGTTCTTTGAAGTATCTACAAAGATGTATCAGGCTGCTAACCCCGATATGGGTGCTCAGGCAGGTCCTGATATGGGCGGTGCTGCAGGCGGTCAGGGAGGAACATACGACGGCGACTATACTGTAGTAGACGACGAAAATAAATAATTTTACAATGTCCTTTGGCAAAGCGTGGCAGATATGCCACGCTGTTGCTGTGTTGAAAGGTGAAATATATGGCAGATAAACGTGATTATTACGAGGTGCTTGGTGTAGAAAAAAGTGCTTCTGATGACGATATTAAAAAAGCCTATCGTAAAATGGCTAAAAAATACCATCCTGATGTTAACCCCGGTAACGCTGAGGCGGAGGCCAAGTTCAAAGAGGCTAACGAAGCGTATGAGGTTTTGAGCGATAGCCAGAAAAGGGCGCGGTACGACCAGTTCGGTCATGCCGGTACTGACCCCAATGGTTTTGGCGGCGGTGGCTTTGGCGGCTTCGGTGGTTTTGACGATATGGATATATCCGATATATTTGGTTCGTTCTTTGGCGGTGGCTTCGGCGGCGGTTCGTCACGTCGCAGAAACGGTCCCCGCAAAGGAACTGATATTACAGAAAATATTATACTTACTTTTGAAGAAGCGGCATTCGGCGTTAAAAAGCAGGTTAAAATATACAGAGTTGAAGATTGTGACGAATGTCACGGTGTCGGTGCTAAAAATTCAAGTGACAAACAGACGTGTCCTGTATGTGGTGGTACCGGTGAGGTGCGTACTGCACAGCGTTCGCCGTTTGGTCAGTTTGTAAATGTATCTCCATGTAATAACTGCGGAGGTACAGGAACAATCATTAAAAATCCTTGTGCTAAATGTAAAGGTAAGGGTAAAATCAAACGCTCACGTACTATTGAGGTTAATATTCCTGCAGGTATCAATCATGGTGAAACCGTATCATTCAGAGGTCAGGGTAACGCGGGTATTAAAGGCGGACCTGCGGGTGATTTGTTTGTTACTGTTACTTTAAGACGTCACCCCATATTTACCCGTAACGGATACGAGGTTTACTGTGATGTCCCCGTAACATTTGTGCAGGCTGCTCTGGGTGCAGATGTTGAAATCCCCACTTTAGACGGTATGATGACATATACCATACCTGAGGGAACACAAAGCGGAACTGCTTTCAGAATACGAGGTAAAGGTATTAAAAATTTGCGTTCAGGCGTTCGTGCAGACCAGATAATAAATGTTATAGTTGAAGTACCTAAAAACCTTACAAATGAGCAGAAGCAGGCACTAAAAAAATTTGGCGAAGTTACGAACGATAAAAACTATAAACAACAAAAAGGATTTTTTGAAAAAATAAAAGAAAATTTTAAAAAGTAATTTAAAAACTTTCGTTCTTGATGCAGAACGAAAGTTTTTATGTATAAATAAAATGTAATTTATTACATTTTACTATTGAAAAATGCAAACTCGTGTAGTATAATTATTTGGTAAAAGTTTAGAATATTGGGAGGCAATTCACGTGAGTAAATTTTTAGAGAGAACAATCGAGAGAGCCAAAGCCGACAGAAAGCGCATTGTTTTGGCAGAAGGTGAAGATATCCGTTCAATTAAAGCCGCTTCTATGATAGTGGAGCAGGATATATGTGATATCGTACTTTTAGGTAATGCTGATAAAATTAAAGAAACTGCCGGTGATATTTCGCTTGAAGGTGTTGAGATTATAGACCCTTCTAAAGCAGATAAAGCAGAGGAGTTTGCAAACGCTTTTTATGAAATGAGAAAAGCAAAAGGCGTTACACCCGAACAGGCTAAAGAAACACTTCTCAACCCCCTTTACTATGGCGTTATGATGGTAGAGAACAATTATGCAGACGGTATGGTTGCAGGTGCAGTTAACTCAACCTCAAATGTACTTCGTCCTGCACTTCAGATATTAAAAACAGCACCCGGTACAAAGTTGGTATCAGCATTTTTTGTAATGGTTGTACCTGATTGTGAATACGGTGAAAAAGGCACATTTATATATTCAGACGCAGGTCTTAACGAAAACCCCGATGCTGATGCAGTATCCGAAATTGCTATCAGCAGTGCTGCTTCGTTTAAAAACCTTGTAGAAGCAGAG
>JAZSBW010000228.1:0-28707 GCA_045602585.1 Clostridia bacterium | reverse complement strand
TACTCCGCAACTGTTCTGTCGGAAGAGAAATATCGTGCCTTTGAAATATTCACAAGCGTTTTACGTGCCCATTCGGTTCTGTTTTCGTAATCGGCAAACGCTTTGTCTTTTATTTTTGCATAATCTTCAAAATCCAGAAGCGCCATAAAGTAGTCTTTATTTATTAAATCGCTCTGCAAACGGCGAAGCGCTGTTCCGTCGCCGATTTTAAGCATAGCGGTATCGGATATAAAATCCACCGCACGGCGGATATCGGCATTTTTGCTATAGAGCGCTCGTGGGTTATATCTGCCGCTTTTATAAAGGTCTATAACCTCTTTTGCGCTTTTGCCGAATATATAGATATTATCCTTACCTACAAAATCGGCTATCTCTACATTTGCACCATCAAGTGTGCCGAGAGTTACGGCACCGTTTAACATAAACTTCATATTACCCGTTCCGCTGGCTTCTTTTGACGCAAGCGAAATCTGCTCGGATATATCGCACGCGGGAATAAGTTTTTCTGCAACAGTTACGTTGTAATTCTCTATCATTACAACCGTCATATACTTACTTGCAACGGGGTCTGCGGCAATCATTTTTGAAAGGCAGAGTATAAGGTGGATAATATCCTTTGCCATCACATACGAGGGTGCCGCCTTTGCCGCAAATATAAAGGTTAAGTGGCGGTCGGGGTATTTGCCGTCTTTAATATCTAAATATTTTTTTATAATATAAAGTGCGTTTAACTGTTGGCGCTTATACTCATGCAGACGTTTTGCTTGAATATCAAAAACAGAATCCTCTCGCAGAACTATGCCCTCTTCTTTCATAAGGAACTCTTTTAAGCGGAGTTTGTTCTTAGTTTTTATAGTGTCAAGGGCAGAGAGAACATCGGTATCGTTCTCGTACATTGCCAAATCTTTTAGTCTGTCGGCATCTGTTAAAAATCCGTCGCCCGTTAAACTGCGTATAAGTTCGGTTAAGTCGGGATTTGCGCCAATCAGCCAACGGCGGAACGTGATTCCGTTTGTTTTATTGTTGAATTTATCGGGGTAAAGGTCGTAAAACTTTTTAAGTTCCACATTTTTTAAAATCTCCGTGTGCAATGCCGCCACACCGTTTACGCTGAACGAAAAGTGTATTGCAAGATGCGCCATATGCACCAAATCACCCCGAACGATTGCACACGTTTCGTCTGCGCCTTTTACCATAAGGTCTAAACGGCGGATTATTTGCATAATTTCGGGTACGGCTTCTTCCAGATAACGTACGGGCCATTTTTCAAGCGCTTCGGCTAAGATTGTATGGTTTGTGTATGCGCACACATTACGCACTATGCCCGCCGCTTCGGTAAAGTCTATGCCACGTTCTGTTAAAAGGCGCACAAGTTCGGGAATAACCATTGCAGGGTGGGTATCATTAATCTGCACAACGGCATAGTCTGCAAGGTCATGCAGATTTGAACCGCGCTCTGTCGCTTCGTCCAAAATAAGTTGCGCGGCGCAACTTACCATAAAATACTGCTGATACACACGCAGTTTTTTACCGTTGTCGTCGCTGTCGTCAGGGTACAGGAACAGCGTTAAGTTAGAGTCAACATCTTTTTTATCAAATGCTATTCCATCCTTTATAATGCTTTCGCTTACGGTTTCGGCATCGAAAAGGCGCAGACGGTTTGATTTGTTGCCATAGCCCGTTACAGTTAAATCGTAAAGGCGCGACTGCAAGGTGAAATCTTTAAACTTAACTGCGTACTGCGTGTCGGTACGGTTAAGCCAGTTTTTATCCTCTATCCAGTAATCGGGCATCTCTGTCTGCTTATTATCTTTAAACTTCTGCGCAAAAAGTCCGCAATGGTAGCACAAACCAACTCCGTCAGCCGGCAGACCAAGTGTGGCGGCAGAATCCATAAAGCATGCGGCAAGTCTGCCCAAGCCGCCATTACCAAGTGACGGCTCGGGCTCTATAGCCTCTATATCGGCAAGTGATTTACCTACGGATTTAAGTTCCTCGGCAACCGCGCCGTACAAACCCAAATTAATAAGGTTGGACGAAAGCAGTTTGCCTATTAAAAATTCCGCCGAAATGTAATACAGTTTTTTCTTTCCTATATTATAACCACGTTCATGCACGTATGATTCAGTAAACGAAAGTAATGATTCGTAAACCTCTCTGTCAGAAGCGGTGTAAAGCGGTTTGCCTTTTGTTTTTTCAAAATACTCGTTAAACATTTTCATCAGCCTTTCTGCTATTTTTATCTCTGCCGTAAAGTGCCGTTATGTGCGCAATCTCTGCGGCGGTTTTATCGCTCAATTCGTTCATTCGCCAGCACCAGTTGCCGCCAAGTGTGCCGGGGGTGTTTATGCGTGCATCATCACCAAGTACAAGCCAATCCTGCAGGGGTATTATGCAAGTATCCGCAATACTTAACATTGCAAGCCGGATAAATCCTCTGCACACTTTTAAGACGTCTGTACCGTCTATGCCCATATACTCTGCTGCGCGGGCAAGGTCGGCTTTATCCGCCGTCTGCACCCAGCCGAGCGTGGTAGGGTTATCGTGTGTACCTGTGTATACTATGCAGTTTTTAATATAATTGTGAGGGAGATAATCGTCCCCGTCTGCCGAAAATGCAAACTGCAGAACTTTCATACCTGCATAACCCGTTTCATCAAGCAAATCTTTAACGTCCTGAGTGATAAACCCTAAATCTTCCGCTATAATTTCAAGGTCGGGGCATTTCTTACCAAGTGTTTTAAAAAGGTCTATCCCTGCACCTTTTCGCCATTTGCCTTTGCGTGCGGTTTTACTTTCTGCATCTATTTCATAGTAACTTTCAAATCCTCTGAAATGGTCTATCCGCACAACGTCATACAAACGCATACTGCGTTTCATACGCTCCGTCCACCACTCATAATCAGTTTCGGCATGGGTGGTCCAATCGTAAACGGGATTGCCCCAAAGTTGGCCATCGGGAGAGAACGGGTCAGGCGGGCAACCTGCCACGTGGGTTGGCAGGCGGTTTTCATCAAGACGGAAAAGATATGGCTTTGCCCACACGTCAGCACTGTCGTACGCCGTATATATAGGCATATCGCCTATAATCTCTATTCCTTTTTTATTGGCATACGTTTTAACCTCTATCCATTGCCTCATAAACTGATACTGCTCAAATTTATAGTATTCTATCTCGTTTTCAAGTTCGGCAAACAGCGGTTTTAATGCATCTTCGTCATGCAGGCGGGCACTCTTTTCCCAACCCTCTAACCCCACATCGCCAAGCCGACTTTTAACCGCCATAAACTGTGCATAATCGTCAAGCCAGTATTTTTCTTCATTAATAAAACGAAAATAATCGTGGTTTTTATCAAACCTTGAAAACGCTTTATGCAATATGGCAGAACGTGTTTTATACAAAAACTCATAATCTATGCTTTCCCCAACGGGAACTTTTGCAGCGTATTCTTTACATTCGTCAGGCGTAAGCAAACCTTCGGCACAAAGCGTGTCTATATCTATAAAGTGCGGATTCCCCGCAAATGACGACGGGCTTTGATACGGCGAGTCCCCGTAAGACGTAGGCCCAAGCGGCAGTATCTGCCAGTATGATTGCGACGACATTTCAAGAAAATCTATAAACTTTTTTGCTTCTTTTGAAAAGCAGCCTATTCCGTAGCGCGACGGCAACGAAAACACAGGCAGCAAAATTCCGCTTTTTCGCATATGTGTTGTCCTTTCGTTTTTTGTTATTATGCCACGATTGGAATTTATTATGTGATTAAATCATTTTTTATTTTTCGACAATTCTATGTTCTTGACACGTTTTTACGTTTTATGTATAATAAGCATATATGCGCCTGTAGCTCAGTTGGATAGAGTGTCAGACTCCGACTCTGAAGGTCGTGCGTTCGAATCGCATCAGGCGTATTTTTTATGCTTTTTTTGAGGGAGTGACCAGATGACCGCAGTAGGCATTATTTGTGAGTACAATCCGTTCCATAACGGACATAAATATCAGATTCAGCAGGCAAAGAAACTCTCCGGCTGCGAGTCTTGCGTATGCGTTATGAGCGGCTCGTTCGTTCAGCGCGGCGAAGTTGCTGTGTATGATAAATGGTCACGTGCAAAAGCCGCACTTGAAAACGGCGCAGATCTGGTTATAGAACTTCCTGCGTGGTATGTGCTTCAATCTGCCGATATTTTTGCAAAGGGCGGAGTGGATGTTTTAACAAAATCAAACCTTGTTAATGCAATAAGTTTCGGGAGCGAGTCTGCCGATGCAGATGCACTTATGCGTTGTGCTGAAATTTTAGCAGGCGAAGATTCTGCGTTAAAAGAACAGATAGAACATATTATGCAAAGAGGTGCATCGTATCCTTCTGCATTGCAAAGTGCTATGGACAATCTTTATCCCGAAATCTCGTTTTATCTTAAAAACCCTAACGATATGCTTGGCGTTGCATATATTTCTGCCATGCTTAAATGTAATGCAGATTTAAAAATTTATCCAGTAGCAAGGCATAAGGCAGAGCATCACAGCATAGAAACGGACGGAATTTATGCATCGTCTACCGCTATACGAAAAGCAATGGAGTCGGGAGAGGACGCATCTTCGTTAGTGCCGTATGAACTGTCGGGCGACACTTACAGAATGAGCAATCTTGAAAATTTTATACTCGGTTTTTACAGAACGTGCAATGCAGATAATCTAAAAAATCTTCCTTTGATAGAGGACGGGTTTGAAAACAAACTTATATCATCTGCAAAGCAGGCAACAAACCTTGACGAATTTTATCAGTTAATGGTAAGCCGCCGATATACGCTCAGCCGTGTTAAGCGCACCGTACTGGCAGGCATTGTCGGTATGGAAAGACAAAAAGAGTGTGACTATGCACGCATACTCGGTATGACAGACACGGGCGCGGCATTATTAAAGGAGAAAAAGGGGGAAACTTCAATCCCGTTCGTAGTTAAAACTGCTGACTTTACACCAAACTCAAACAGCACTTTTAAATACGACATTCTGGCAACAGACATTGCCGTACTTGCGTGTAAAAACCCAAAAAAGCGCGGCGCAGGTATGGATTTTTATAATTCTCCGGTAAAAATTTAAAAAAATGCTTGCATTTTACAGAAAAACGTGGTAATATATGTATTGACAATAATTACTTTTGCGAAGGAGTGGGTTGACAAACCCACTCTTTCGTTTGTATTAGGAGTGGTGTGATGAAGAAAACCGACGTGTGTGCAGAGATTTTAAAACTGGCTGCACCTATTGCAGACGAAAACGGCTGCGAAATTTACGACATTGAGTTCAAAAAAGAGGGCGGCGAGTACTATCTTCGCATTTTTCTTGATATGAAAGACGCCGAAAGAAATGTATCGCTCGACGAGTGCGAGGCAGTTTCGCGTGCACTTTCCGATGTGCTTGACGTATCCGACCCGATTGAGCAGGCGTATATGCTGGAGGTTTCCTCTCCCGGTCTTGACAGGGCGCTTAAAACGGCAGAGCATTTTGCAAAATTTATCGGCAGTAAGGTTGATATCGGTCTTTACAAATCGGTAAACGGCTCAAAGGTTGTAACAGGCGATTTGAAATTGTTTGAAGAAGGAATCATTACACTCGAAACCGACGGCGGTGAGTTTACCATCGCCCAGAGGGAAACAACATATGTAAAACTAAGCCTTGACGGCATATTTTAAAATACGGAGGGATTTGGAAAAATGGCTAAATTAAACGCTGAGTTTATGCGTGCATTAAATGACATCGCAGAGCAGAAAGGCATCGACAAGGAGATAGTCCTTGAAGCATTGGAGGCAGGTCTGGTATCAGCATACAAGAAAAACTACAACACCGCCAACGAAAATTTTAAAGTAGATTTAAACAGAAAAACAGGCGACATCAAGGTGTATATACAAAAAGACGTTGTTGCAACTGATGACGAGATTGAAGACGATATGCTCCAGATACTCGTTGACGAGGCTAAAGAGTATGACCCGTCTATTGAAGTTGGTGACGTTTTAAACATTGAAGATACACCGAAAGAATTCGGCAGAATTGCTGCTCAGGCGGCAAAGCAGATGGTTGTGCAGAGAGTGCGCGAGGCTGAAAGACAGATAATGCTTTCAGAGTTTGCATCATTGCAGAACGGTATGATTACAGGTATTATCCAACGCAGCAAAGGCAATGATATCTACATCGATATCGGTGTAAGCCTTGGCAAACAGGTTGGCGAGTTGGAGGCAATCTTACCTGCAAACGAGCAGTCACCTGCAGACCGTTATTATTTCCATCAGCAGTTAAAACTTTACGTAGCAAATGTAAAAACCGAAAAGGTGCGCTTTAACGAGCCCGCTATTATGGTTTCAAGAACAAGAACAGGTCTTGTAGAAAACTTACTTAAACTTGAAATTCCCGAAATTGCAGACGGCACTGTTGAGATTAAAGCAATCTCCAGAGTTGCGGGTTCAAGAACAAAAGTAGCGGTTGTATCGCACGATAAAGACGTAGAGCCAATCGGTGCGTGCGTAGGTAAAAACGGTATGCGTATACAGAAAGTTATGGACGAGTTAAACGGCGAAAAAATTGACATCGTTCTCTACTACGACGATCCCGTTAAGATGATTCGTTCAGCATTCTCACCTGTTGATATTACAGACATCAAAATCAACGAGGCAGAGCGTGCCGCATTGGTATTTGTAGACCAGAGCGTACTTTCGCTGGCAATCGGTAAAGACGGTCAGAACGCACGTTTAGCAGTTAAACTGTGCGGTTATAAAATAGATATCAAGCCCGACACAGAGGCTGATAACTATAACGATTGGGGTACAACCACAACCACCATCGGCGATATCTTCACCGGCGATCTGGGCTCTTTCGCAATAGATGCAGATGATGACGCGGACGGCGAGGAAGAATGAGAAATCCCGCAAAAACAAGAACGTGCGCAGGTTGCGGCAGAAAAGCCGATAAAAGCGAATTTTTAAAGATAGGAAAAGCATCTAACGGCACGGTTGCGTTAAATATAACGGGCAGAAGCGCATATATTTGTAAGGATAAAAAATGCCTTGCATCTGCCATCAAAAAAAAGCGCATATCTTCTGTACTGCGTTGTCCTGTACCGGAATCGGTTTATGACGAATTATCAAATTTAATCGGATGTGATGAAAATTAAAATTCCAACTACAGTATCGCTGGCAAAGCGCGCCGGCAAGGTTGCAAGCGGCGAGGATGCCGTTAAAGAATCAATCAGGAACGGCTCTGCGGCGCTGGTAATTTTAGCAGAGGATGCCGGTGCAAACACATTTAAATCAGTTACAGACAGTTGCGCATATTATAATGTTAAATACATTTCATTAGGCACTAAAGAAGAACTGGGCCGTGCAATCGGGAACAGTTTTAACGCTGTAATCGCAATACGCGATGCAGGTTTTGCCAAAAGCATAGAAAAGGCAATCAATAACGGAGGTGAAGTATTATGACAAACGGTGGTACAAAAATCAAATTATCGGATTTTGCCAAAAAATTCGGTATGACAGTTAAAGATATGACAGAACTTTTAGCAAAGTACGATATCGAAAAGAAAAACTCCACTGCGTCAATTACAGGTGACGAAATCAACGTGTTTTTCGCACACCATTTAAAACAATACGATAACGGTGATACAATCTTGGAGGCATATACAAAAATAAATGCCGAACTCTCTGCAGAGCGCGAAAAAGCCAACGCCGAGCGCGAGGCTAAAAAAGCCGCTAAAGAAGCAGAAGCAAAAGCCAAAAAAGCCGCTGAAGAAGCCGCTGCCAAAAAGGCTGAGGAAGAACGCAAAGCGGCTGAAAAAGCAGAGGCTGATAAAATTGCGGCTGAAAAAGCAGAGAAAATCGCCAAGAAAAAAGAGCAGGAACGCTTAGAGAAACAGAAAAAAGCAGAACTCGACAAAAAACGTGCCGAGGAACTTGAGCAACTTAAAAAATCTGTTTCAGAAAATAACGATATTGAAAGTATCGAAATCAAAAAAGAGGATACACGCAAAGTTGTTGACACACGTCAGAACGTGGTAGACCTCGATAAACTCGATACTGAAAAAATCGAAAAACTTGTCGATATGGATATAAGTGACAAAGCAGAAAAGAAACAGAAAATCAAAAAAGGACCTAAAAAGCAGGAAAAGACAGTAGTACAGAAAACTCCCGTAAAGAAAAAAGAGGAAGAAAAGAAAGAGCCTGCAGTTATAGAAGTGCCTGACGAAATCTCAGTTGGCGAATTTGCAGAACTTATGAAACTGCCTGCATCTACAGTTGTTAAAAAACTGTTTGAGTTGGGCATTATGGCATCTGTTTCGCAAACAATAGACTTCGACACCGCTTCGCTTGTCGGCGAAGATTTGGGCTTTATCGTTAATAAACTCATAATTGTTACCGAAGAGGATAAACTATTTAACGACGTTGAAGACGCTCCCGAAAGTTTAAAACCGCGCTCACCGGTTGTAGTTGTTATGGGTCACGTTGACCATGGTAAAACATCACTGCTTGATGCAATCCGTAACACTAACGTAATAGCAAAAGAAGCAGGAGGAATTACACAGCATATCGGTGCGTACCGTGTGCGTATTCACGATAAAAAAATCACTTTCTTAGACACTCCCGGTCACGAAGCGTTTACCGCTATGCGTCTGCGCGGTGCACAGGTAACTGATATTGCAATTATCGTAGTTGCGGCAGACGACGGTATTATGCCACAGACAGTTGAGGCTATTAACCACGCAAAAGCCGCAGGAGTTACAATTATTGTTGCAATAAATAAAATCGATAAAGAGGGCGCTAACCCCGACAGAATCAAGCAGGAACTCACCGAATACGACTTAGTACCCGAGGAATGGGGCGGCGACACTATCTGTGTGCCAATCTCTGCTAAATTCAATAAAAACATTGACGAGCTGCTCGAAATGGTAACACTCGTTGCAGATATGAAAGAACTTAAAGCCAACCCCGACAGAATGGGTAAAGGTACAGTTGTAGAGGCTCAGCTCGACAAAGGCCGCGGCCCCGTTGCAACAGTTCTTGTACAGAACGGTACACTCCGTGTAGGCGATATTGTGGTTGCAGGTACGGCTGTCGGCAGAGTTCGTGCTATGGTAGACGACAGAGGCAATCAGGTTAAAAAGGCTGGCCCGTCCGTTCCGGTTGAGATTTTCGGTTTAAGTGAAGTTCCCGACGGCGGTGACGCTTTCTACGCAGTAACAGACGAGCGTAAAGCAAGAGAAGTAGTAGAACAGAGAAAGTTCAAAGCAAAAGAAGAGGCTAATCAGTCACGCAAGGCAGTATCTCTTGACTCTCTCTTTGACCACATCAAAGAGGGCGAGATGAAAACCTTTAACATCATCGTTAAAGCAGACGTTCAGGGCTCGGTTGAGGCTGTTAAACAGTCGCTTGAAAAACTTTCAAACGAAGAAGTACGCGTGGCTTGTATTCACGGCGGCGTAGGCGGAATTACCGAAAGCGACGTTATGCTTGCTGCTGCATCCAACGCAGTAATCGTAGGCTTTAACGTACGTCCGAATGCTCAGGCAGTTTCAACTGCAGCGCGTGACAACGTAGATATCCGCACATACAGAGTTATCTACACCGCTATAGAGGAAATAGAAGCCGCTATGAAAGGTATGCTTGCTCCTGAATTCAAAGAGGTTGTATACGGACACGCAGAAGTTCGTAACACATTCAAAGTATCAGGTGTTGGCACAATCGCCGGCGGTTACGTTCAGGAGGGTAAAATCCTGCGTAATTCTCAGGTTCGTATCGTGCGTGACGGCATTGTTATCCACGAGGGCGTGCTCTCATCGCTCAAACGCTTTAAAGACGATGCAAAAGAGGTTGCCTCCGGCTACGAATGCGGTATCGGTATTGAAAACTTCAACGATATCAAAGAGGGCGATGTAATCGAATCGTTCGATATGGAAGAAGTGGAAAGGTAAATTTAAATGGCTAACAACAGATTAGATAGAATTAAAGAAGAAGTCCTGCGTGAGTTGGCGGCAGTTATCCGTACTCTTAAAGACCCGCGCATACCTGCTATGACATCGGTTGTGGCAGTTGACGTAACAAAGGATTTAAAATACGCAAAAGCGCATATATCCGTTATGGGCACAGAAGAAGAAAAGGCAGATGCCTTAAAAGCGCTTAAAAGTGCCTCCGGCTATATTCGCCGTGAAATTTCCGCGCGCCTTAATTTGCGTATAACTCCGGACTTCACCTTCGTGCTTGACCGTTCTGTAGACTACGGTATGCACATAAACGATTTAATTCATAAAATTAACGAGGGAAAAGTATGATGAGTTTAAACCAAATAAAAAAATTCATCGAAAATAACGACAATTTCGCCATCATCGGGCATACAAACCCTGATGGCGACTGTGTCGGCTCGTGCCTTGGTATGTGGTATATGCTGTCCGCACTCGGCAAAAAATCTGCCGTTTGCATAAACAACGAAGACGTTCCGCATCACCTTGAATTTATGTGGAACGGCGATTGCTCGGCAAAAGATGGACAATCGTTTGATGCATATATAGCGATAGACTGCGCAGGGCTTGACAGACTCTCCTGCAGAAGCGAAGAGTTTGCCGCCGCAGAGCGTACTGCCTGCATAGACCACCACCGCACAAACGTAGGCTTTGCAAAGGTTAATGCAGTTATTCCCGATGCCGCCGCTGCAGGTGAGATTATCTACTGCCTTGCCGCAGAGGTTATAGGTATAAATCCTACGGGTGATATGGCAGACGCCATATACACCGCAATAGTTTCAGATACAGGCGGATTCAAGTATTCGTCCACAACATCACGCACTATGAAAGCGGGTGCATCGCTTTTGGATAACGGTGTAGAAAGTGCGTTGATATTTAAAAATTTGTTTGACACATACACAAAAAAACAGATTGATATAGTGGGCGATATAACATCTACACTTACAACGCACTTTAACGGAAAAGTTGCCGTTATCTATGTGACGGACGAACTGTTAGAGAGCAAGGATATGCGCTTTGATGAGGTTGATTTTATTACAAATCTCCCAAGAAGTATAGAGGGTGTAGAGGTTGGCGTGTTCCTTAAAAAGCGCGGCGACGAGGTTAAAATCAGCCTTCGCTCGGGCGAGAGCGTAGATGTTTCCAAAATTGCTGCAACACTCGGCGGAGGAGGACATATGCGCGCCGCAGGTATAACACTTAGATGTTCGCTTGACGAAGCGAAAGATACCATACTTAAAGAAATAGAAAAAGTTATTTGATGCTATGATAACTACTTATATATTTTTCACCCGAGTATATTTATGTGAAAAATATATAAGTAGTTTATACATCATTTTGAATTAACTCTTACATTTATTGTATTGAGGTGATAGCAATTAACGGAATTATAATAGTAAATAAAGAAAAGGACTTTACCTCGCACGACGTAGTTGCAGTAATGCGCAAAATTCTCGGCACAAAAAAAGTCGGCCATACAGGAACGCTTGACCCTCAGGCGACGGGTGTGCTTCCCATTTGCGTAGGCAAAGGCACAAAGGTAAGCGATATGCTTACCTGCTCCGACAAAGAATACATAGCACGTGTGCGCCTCGGCATAACAACGGATACTGAAGATGTTTGGGGCGAGGTTTTAACCGAAACAGATTGCGCACATATAACAGAAGATATGGTAAATGATGCCGCCAAAAAGTTTATTGGCGAAATTGACCAGACACCGCCGATGTATTCAGCCGTTAAAGTAGGCGGCAAAAAACTTTACGAGTATGCACGCAATGGCATTGAGATAGAGCGCAAAAGCCGTACAGTAACAATACACAGCATCGATATATTCAATTTTGAAAACGGTGAATTTTCTATGAAGGTATCTTGCTCAAAAGGCACATATATACGGACTCTGTGTGCAGATATTGGCAACACTCTCGGCATTGGTGCGACAATGACGGCGTTAGTCCGCACAAAGTCAGCAATGTTTAACTTAGACAGTGCAAAAACGCTTGACGAAATACGTGCAATTGCCGAAAACGGTGATGTTAAAAGCCTTATTATACCAACAGATGCTGTATTTGCGGATTTATACGAAATCCATCTTGACGGCAAACGCACCGCACAGATATTAAACGGAATGTTTTTAAATGTAACCTTTGAAGACGGTCAGTACAGAGTGTACGGCAACGAAGGCGATTTTCTGTGCGTAGGCAAGGTAGAAAACGGCATTTTAAAGATAGTTAAAAATTTTTATGCAGGTAACTGAAAAATGATTTTAGAAAACAGAAAATTCTCTATGCCGTCTGCCGTTGTTATCGGCAAATTTGACGGCGTGCATAAAGGGCATCAGCATCTTTTGGCGCTGGCGCTTGATATTTGCAAAGAAAAAAATCTTAAATCTTTAGCATACACTTTCACAAGCGGAAGATATGCCATAACAGACGATAACGAAAAAAACACGCTTTTATATAAATGCGGTATTGAAAATATATACTGTCAGCCGTTTACGGACGAATTCAAAGCCACAAGCCCCGAAGAATTTGTGCAGATATTAAAAAACGACCTCTCGGCAAAGCACGTTATAGTGGGTTTTAACTTCCTCTTCGGCAAAGACCGTGCGGGCGACGCATCCCAAATGGAGCAGTTGTGCAAAAAAGAGGGGATAGGCGTAACGATTGCCCAGCCCGTGCTTTTTGAAAACGAGCCGATAAGCAGTACACGTATACGAGAGCAGATTAAAAAAGGCAATGTAAACTCCGCTTACCTTATGACGGGCAGACTTTTTGAAATAACGTCCGAAGTTATGCATGGTAAACAACTCGGCAGTGAAATGGGTTTCCCTACAATTAATATGAGCACGCAAAACATATCTCTTCTGCCCCAAGTCGGTGTATACGCAACAAAAGTAGAAATTGACGGTAAAGCCTATGCCGCAATAACCAACATAGGCGAAAACCCCACCGTTGACAACGACAGCAAAATAAAAGCCGAAACCCATATAATAGGCTTCGGCGGTGATTTGTACGGCAAGCAGATAACCGTAAAATTTATTGAAAAACTGCGCGGGGAACGTACATTTGATAATATTGAGGAATTAAAAAATCAACTTTGTGCAGATAAAGAGAAATCTGTTAAAATATCAGAAAAATATCTGTTTGAATTATAATTTATTTTGTAGGGGCGGATGCCCACATCCGCCCGATAATATTTTTGTTTCGGGTCGATGTAGGCATCGACCCCTACTTTTTTAGTTCTGCTTTCTTACAATACTGTACTCGTCATAAAAATGATAGTACGGACATGAGTTATGTCCGCCCATAAATGATGCATAATCGTCTTCATCTACATTTATAGTACACACGTAGCAATCGTATTCTTCGTCATAATCAAAATATGCGCAACTTTCGCATTGAGAGATTTTTTCTTTTGCCATCAATTTCACTCCTTGAAATAAGTAGAATTATATCATCATCTTGATAAAAAATCAATACAAACATATATTGACAAATATCGCCTTGCGTGTTACAATAAAGAAAATTAAATATTTGGGGAGCTTTTGTTAAAGGCTGAGAGGGGATTTAAAATTCCGACCCATTGACCTGATACGGATAATGCCGTCGTAGGAAATATATTGTAATAGTATATTTGTATGATTTTAGGACAATCCGCAAAGGGGTTGTCTTTTTTGTTATAAAAAGTTCTGCAGACTTTTTGATATTATTCAAAACGGAGGTAAATAATATGACCAAAACTAAAAAAATAACAATATCCGCCATAATGGTTGCAATGTCTGCCGTTCTGGCGATGGTTTCTAAAATTATTCCTGCGCCTTGGCTGCAGGGCGGTTCTATAACATTAGCATCTATGGTGCCGATTGCGGCGGTGTCTGTAATACTCGATTACCGGTGGGGCATACTTTCGGCGGTTGTATACTCGCTGATACAAATGATGACAGGTTTTTATCCGCCACCAACGCAAACAATACTTAATTTCTTTCTTGTAATCTTTTTAGACTACGTTGCAGCGTTCGGTGTGCTCGGCTTTGCGGGCGGATTTTATGCACTTCTCGGCAGAAAAAGATGGGCAATACCTGTGTCGGGTGCGTTGGTTGCACTTTTGCGCTATGTGTGCCATATTCTTTCGGGATTGCTTATATGGGGCGTGTATGCAGAGGAAGGACAGAGCGTGCTTGCATATTCGCTTGTCTATAACGGCTCGTATATGATACCCGAAATAATCATAACCGCAGTTGCTCTTGCGTTTATGGCTCCGATTATAGAAAAACTCAAAGAATAATTTTTAAGGGGATGCATTTTGCATCCCCCTATTTTATAATTCCGCCGCCAATAACGGTATCTCCATTGTAAAATACAACCGATTGTCCCGATGTAACGGCTCTTGCAGAGGTGTCGAACTCCACTTTTACACAATTATCATCTCGGGGGTATATAACTCCTCCGTAAACTTTATTACCATAGCGGACTTTACATTCAGCGTGTATAGGCTCATTAAGAGTATCAAACGGTATAAAATTGACCTTTTCCGCATACAACTCTGCTCTATATTCCTCGCCCGCCTCGCCGAGTATAACCTCGTTTTTTTCAGCATTAACACCAATTACAAACATAGGTTTACCAAATGCAATTCCCAATCCTTTGCGCTGACCTATGGTATAGCGGTAAATGCCGTTGTGCTCACCTAAAATATTGCCGTCTTTATCAACAAAATTCCCTTTCGGCGGAAGCGAGGGTGTGTTTTCGGTTAAAAACTTAATGTAGTCATCATCTGGAATAAAACATATTTCCTGACTATCGCCCCTGTCTGCAGCGGTAAACCCTGCTTTGCGCGCAATGGCGCGCACCTCGTCTTTGCTTAAACCCTGCAGGGGCAGAATAACTTTAGATAACTGCTCCTGTGTTAGCGTATACAGCATATAAGACTGGTCTTTTTCAATGCAGTCTGCTTTTTTTAAAAGATAACGGTTTGAATTTTCGTCAAACTCAACTTTTGCATAATGCCCTGTGGAAATATAATCAATGCCCATATCCTGTGCGGCTTTGAGCATGGCGCCAAATTTTATGTGCCTATTACACTCTATACAAGGTGACGGTGTTCTCCCGCAGGTGTATTCATTTATAAAATTATTGATTACCTTTTCTTTAAAAATGTCTTTAAACGTAAGCACGTGATGTTCAATGCCCAACTGATCTGCCGCCAATTTTGCCGCAGTTATAACATTTTCGTCCGTGCACGGGAGTAAATCCAGCGTTGCGCCGATAACTTCCCAACCCTGATTTTTTAATATATATGCCGCAACGGTGCTGTCCACACCGCCGCTTAAACCCAATAAAACTTTTTTCATAATATCATTCCTTTGCTTATATGATACCATTAAATTTGAGTTTTGTAAACCTGTATAAACAAATGAAAAGGGGGCAAAATATTCCTATAATATAAAAGAGAGAGTGAACTGCATGGCAATTTCTTTTGTACGTACGCTTGTATCGTATGCGCTGGTTGTATTTGCATTGAGGATTATGGGTAAGCGTCAGGTGGGCGAACTGCAACCGAGCGAACTTGTTGTGGCAATTATGATATCAGACCTCGCCACAATCCCTATGAGCGACCCTGCTCTGCCGCTTTTAAGCGGTATAGTGCCGATACTTACTCTTATAGCCGCAGAAATGAGCGCATCGCTTTTATCTTTAAAATTCCCTAAAATACGTAAAATTCTTACGGGCTCGCCCGCCGTTATTATTAAAAAAGGCGTTATCTGCCGTGAGGAGATGCGTAAAAACAGATATAACCTTGAAGACCTTGCCGAGGGACTGCGTATGAAAGATTATTTTGACGTAGATGATGTGTATATGGCAATTTTAGAAACGAACGGCTCACTTTCTGTAATACCAAAAGCAGGGTTTAATCCGCCTACTGCCGACGATGCGGGAATAAAAACAAATCAGCAAACGCTTCCACACGTAATAATAGCAGACGGCAAAAAGTACCCCGAACATATGAAAGAAGCCGGAGTAAATGACGATTGGCTAAAAAAACAACTCTCCGACAGAAAAGTGACGAATGAAAACGACGTTTTTCTGCTGACGGTTGACGGAGATAAAAAAGTAACATTGCAGATGAAGAATAAGGAATGAGTATATGGCAAAGTCGATAATATCAGTTTCTATCATTTTTCTTTTAATCCTTACAGGCTCAATCGGCGGATATTTTTATACAGATAATATTGTTAAATCTTATTCCGACCGCTTAGACGAAGCACTTAAAAATCCGCAGACCGACCTTTTGGATAAAGTTGAAAAGGATTGGGATAACGATAAAAACAAACTTATGTACCTTATGAACCACCGGGATATTGAGTCCGTTTCAACAAGCCTCATCCGTGCAAAAGCGGAAGCCGCCGCAGGAAGAGATGATATGGCGTTGCAGGAGATTGCCGTAGCAAAATTTATGCTTGACGAACTTTTAGAAAGAGAAAAACTTTCGCCCGAAAATATATTTTAAAAGAATTAAAAAAGATAGTATTTTCCGTTAACAGAAAATACTATCTTTTAATTTTATTCCTAAAAATTATTTATTTGTTATTCTACGGTAGATTTTAAGCAGACACGAAAGCAAGTACGCAAAAACCACCGTTGAAATCAAATCCTGTACAAGCCTTGGTATGTAATATGTCCAGAACGGTATCTTTGCAAGACCGCTATAGTAATAACGCAGAATAAATGTGTTGAGCGTAGTAACTACAACATCCGACAAAAACACCGTTAAGGTAAGTTGCAGAAAATCGTCATTATAATTTTCTGATTTCTTTTTTAATATATAATCGGCTGCCAGAAATACAAAACCGAAAACAGATGCGCAATACAAGCCGTAGGTAGTAAACGATGCTTTGTCACCAAGTGCAGAAAGTGCGTTAAACCACGCACCATTTTTGATAAGGGTAAGAGTTAAATGGTTAAACACACCGAGTGCAAGAAGAAAAATGCAAAACACGGTAAAACCTGCCCTTAACCCCTTAGACGGAAGTTTTTTAAATACCTTCCACAAAGCCCCCGTAAGCACACCGCCGAGAATCATAACCCCAAGCATAGGCCACAGATATGCGCCCTCTGCTTTTATCATCTGTGCTAAAAAGTCCACCAATCCCGATGCCGCACCGCCAAGCACGGGTCCAAAAATAAGCGCAGGCATTTTGGTAAACACCTCGGATATACCTATGCGCATACCGTTTGCGCCGCCGAAAGGAATCATAACCGATAACTGTCGCACCACCAACGCAAGCGCTATAAAAAGCGCCGTTTGAACAATGTTTTTTGTAGATGTGTTTTTCATAAGTTAAAAAAGCCCCTCTCAAAAGCAGAGAAAGCCCACCATTGCGCATAAAAATGCCACAGCGGATGAAGCATTGCACCGCAAGCGGTTAACCGCTTTTCGTCCCAAAACTCTACTCCCATTTTTGGGCACTTAACGCGCAATGTCTGCTCTGTTTTTATTTTCTTCCATTATTATACTCCGTATCCATCTGCTTGTCAACTAAAACACTTGCGGAAATCGGGCATATATTGTATAATTAACTTAGAAAGGGGTAATACAATGCGCAGAAAATTATGTTTTGAAGATATATGCGACATTTTTGAAATAGATGTGCAAATGCAGGAATTTTACAGCCTTGCAGACAAAATAACACGCGAAACAAAGGGCAACCTTGTAAATGTGCGCGCAATTGTGGAATTTTCAAATTATTGTAAGCGCAATTGTGCGTATTGCGGACTTAACTGCCACAACACCAATTTAGTCCGTTACCGTATGAAGCCCGAAGAAATTATTGACACTTCCCTGCAAGCCGCCGATGCGGGGTATAAAACGGTAGTGTTGCAGGGCGGGGAAGACCCCGAATTTACAGCGGAACTTTTTGCGCAGATTATAAAGGAAATCAAGTCTAAGCGTGATGTCGCCATCACATTAAGCGCTGGCGAGATGACAGAGGATGAATACAGAATTATTAAAAATGCCGGTTGTGACAGGTACCTTTTAAAGCACGAAACCACCGATTTTGAAATCTACAGCCAACTGCACCCCGGCTACAGCATTAAAGACCGAAAAGAGTGTCTGCACACCATTAAAAGGCTCGGCTTCGAAACGGGCGGCGGATTTATGATAGGCTTGCCCGGTCAGACGGTTGAAACCATTGCGCACGACCTTGAGTTTATAGCATCTGTTCCGTGCGATATGGCGGGGATAGGGCCGTTTATTCCGCATCCGCACACGCCTTTGGCAAAAGCCACATCAGGCAGTACGGAAAAAACACGACGTGCCATTGCTATTGCAAGGATTATGCTCCCTGAAATCAATCTACCGGCAACAACATCGCTCGGTGTGCTTGATATGGAGGAGCGCAACAAAGTATTTTGCGGCGGAGCAAATGTTATTATGAAAAAAGTTACACCGCCCAAATACAGAAAATTATATGAGATTTACCCCGTAAAACACGGGGAAATCAAGTCTGTAGCCGAAGAACGGGCAGAGATTAACCATCTGCTTGAGAGCATCGGCAAAGAGTACGATTAAGGAGGATTTTAAATGATAAGCAACGAACTGCACTCATCAGAGCGTGTGCATATAGTTTTTGTTGGCAAGCGGAACAGCGGCAAATCCTCGCTTATCAATGCTTTGACAGGTCAGGATATTTCAATAGTTTCCGATACACCCGGCACAACCACCGACCCGGTTAAAAAGGTTATGGAAATTACCGGGCTCGGCCCGTGCGTTGTGGTGGATACCGCAGGGTTTGACGATGAGGGCGAACTCGGGGCGATGCGTGTGGAAAAAACGCACACAGCCGTGCGCTCGGCAGATGTTGTACTTGTTGTTATTTCCGCAGAAAACAGCGACTATACCGACGAAGTTGAGTTTGCAAAATCGCTCAACTGCAAAAACATAATATACGTAATTAACAAAACCGACCTTGCAAATGCTGATTTGGATAAACTCCCCGAGCCTAAAATTTCCGTAAGTGCATTGACGGGCGAAGGTATAGGCGAACTTGTTTCACTTATAAAAAAATATTCACCCGAAAAAATAGCCGAGCCGACTATCACGGGCGACCTTGTTAAAAAAGGGGACACCGTTCTTTTAGTTATGCCACAGGACGAGTCCGCACCAAAGGGCAGACTTATTCTGCCGCAAGTTCAGGTGATACGCGAACTGCTCGATAAAGGCGCAAACCCTGTATGCGCTACACTTGAATCTTTGCCGTCGGCAATGGAAACACTTAAAAACGCGCCTGACCTCGTTATAACCGACTCTCAGGTTTTTGCAAAGGTGGACGAAATCATCCCAGACGACTGGAAACTTACCTCTTTTTCCATACTTCTTGCAGGGTATAAAGGCGATATAGACGCATTTGTTGATGCGGCAAAAACTATCGGAAATTTAAAAAGCGGCAGCCGTGTACTGATTGCCGAGGCGTGCTCGCACACAACTACCGATGCAGATATTGCACGGGTTAAAATTCCAAATCTTTTGCATAAAAAGATTAATCCCGATATTGATATAACTGTCGTTTCGGGAAACGATTTCCCCGAAGACGTAAGCGGATATGACCTCGTTATCCATTGCGGTGCGTGTATGTTCAATCGTGCGCACGTTATGGCACGTAACGAAATCTGCCGAAGGTGCGGTGTGCCGATGACGAATTACGGCATTGCTATTGCATACCTTACAGGTATACTTGACAGGGTGATTATTAAATAAAAAGAACTGTTCAGTTTTTATAGAAAAAATCTGATAAGCAAACCGCATATTTCTTGCCTAAATATCGTCAAGCAAGAAATATGCGGTTTGTTTTAAAGATAAACAACAGAATCATTCTTCTTCCCATGTGCGTTCGCTTATAATATACCTTGGTCTTTGCTTTGTTTCAAGGTAGATTTTACCGATATACTCGCCGATTACACCGATAGATATAAGCTGTACGCCCGACATAAAACCGATAATGCTCGTCATACTTGCCCAACCGGCAACGGTATTTCCGCACAGTGCGCTTACAACCGCCCAGACAGCGATTATAAAACTCACTGCCGCAACAAACACGCCAAAACCTGTTATCAGGCGGATTGGTTTTACGGATAAACTGGTTATGCCGTCAAATGCAAGCGACAGCATTTTAGAAAGCGGATAGTGGCTTTTGCCGGCTAAACGCTCGTTGCGCGCGTACTCAACCGACGTACTTTTAAAACCTACAAGCGGAATAAGTCCGCGCAAAAATATATTAACTTCCTTAAACGACGCAAACTCTTTTAAAGCCCTTGCGCTTATAAGTCTGTAATCTGCGTGGTTGTAGACAATCTCTGCACCCATTGCATTTAAAAGTTTATAAAAACTCTGCGCAGTAAAGCGTTTGAAGAAAGTATCGGTTTCTCGGCTGGAGCGCACTCCGTAAACAACGTCACATCCGTCAAGGTAGGCATCCACCATTTTGTCCATTGCGTTTATGTCGTCCTGACCGTCACAGTCTATGGAAATGGTTATATCGCACCTATCTTTTGCCTCCATAAGCCCTGCAAGCACAGCGTTCTGATGTCCTCTGTTTCTGCTTTGGCAGATTCCTATATAGTGCGGATTTTCGCTTGACAGGGTTTTAATAATATCCCACGTTGCATCTTTAGAGCCATCGTTTACAAACAAAATTCTGCTTTCGTCACTTATTTTATCTGCATTTATAAGGTCAGTCAGTTTTTTTAAAAACGCCGGTGCCGTTATAGGCAGAACTGCCTCTTCGTTATAGCACGGAATTACTATCCATAAAATCGGTTTTTTAATCAAGTCGGTCACCCCTTACAGACAAAAGTATACCACCGTATATAAAAAAAATCAAGCCGTCCTAAACGGACAGCCTG
Organism: Clostridia bacterium; assembly: GCA_045602585.1. Lineage (GTDB taxonomy): Bacteria > Bacillota > Clostridia > UMGS1810 > UMGS1810 > SIG455. Next base: position 7,808 of record JAZSBW010000228.1, on the reverse strand, counting down.
ATTTTAAAAATTTTAAAGTACTAACGACGGAGCGCTATAAACTCTTGCGGCGTACTCACTGTCGAGCGAATACAAACCTTTAGAATCATTACCGAAAAGTTCCATCTTTTTAATCATATCGTCAGCATTTTTCTCTTCTTCAAGTTGTTCTTTTACAAACCAATCCAAAAACTGCATTGTTCTGAAATCTTTTACATCGTATGCGGCCGCATATATATCATTTATAAGGCTGGTTACGTACTGTTCGTGCTCTAAACCGAATTTTAACGGGTCCATAAGTTCGTTTAAAACTTTGTCAGGCTTTTCGATAGCCTCAAGCGTAACCTTTTCGCCGCCCATCTGAAGATATTTAAGGAAAAGCATTGCATGGTCACGTTCTTCCTGAGCCTGAATCATATACCAGTTTGCAAAGCCGTCAAGGCCCTGAGCCTCATAAAAAATTGAAAAATCAAGATAAAGATATGCCGAGTATAATTCTTTGGCAATCTGTTCGTTAAGTAATTTTGAAACTTTTAAATCCATTATAACAACCTCCTTTATTTTAGAAAAAGGGCCACCTCTTTTGAGGCAACCCTAAAATATATTATCCGAAATATCTCTTCAAAAGACCTTCAAGACCTTTTCCGTGTCGAGCCTCATCGCGAGCCATTTCGTGAACTGTATCGTGGATTGCATCAAGTCCGTTTTTCTTAGCACAACTTGCAAGGTCAAATTTACCCTGAGTTGCACCGTATTCGCAATCAACTCTCCATTTAAGGTTGTCTTTTGTTGTGGCTTTCATATTAGGTTCTAAGTCCTCACCGAGGAGTTCAGCAAATTTAGCAGCGTGCTCAGCCTCTTCATAAGCAGCTTTTTCCCAGTAAAGACCAACTTCGGGGTAACCCTCTCTGTGAGCGATTCTTGCCATACACAGATACATACCAACCTCAGCACATTCGCCGTTAAAGTTAGCCATAAGTTGTTCAAAGATATATTTTTTATCTTCTTCGCTGATGTCGGGGTTATTTTTAACGGTTTTACCATAAACGCCGTACTCGTGCTCTGCTGCAAGGGCAGCGCCTTCCTGCATTACGTTAAATTTTTCAGCAGGTACTTTACATACGGGGCATTTTTCGGGAGCAGCATCTCCCTCGTGAACATAACCGCAAACTGAACATACAAATTTCATAATCAATTTCTCCTTTTATAATAAAATTTTATTTTTATTTCTTTAACAATCAGCAACCAACTTTGCAAAAGTTATGCCTGAAAGTGTGTCGGTTATCATAGTGTTTAGCGAGTGCATCTGTCTGTGAACGGGGCAGTCTGCCATATTTGCCACACGATTGCATTGGTTGCCGCACTCCAAACACTCGTTTACTGCTATCTTACCGTCAATAGCCGTGATAACATCAAGAAGAGTAATACTTTCAGGTGCAACATTCATACAATAACCGCCGTATGCGCCTTTAAACGACTTTACATACCCTGCCGCCATAAGTTCGCGCAGGATTTTAAGTGTAAACTGCTTAGGCACGCATTGAGTTTCAGAAATTGTCCTTGCGTCGGCTATTGCTCCGTCTTCAAGAGCACTCAGCATAAGAGTTATCCTGATTGCATAATCACATTCTCTGGTGATTTTCATAAGTTCCTCCAATGTGGACTTGTTTGGTACACATTTATGATAGCATATCTTTTTATATATTGCAATAGTATATATGTAACAAATTTTTGACAATTTTTTGGTTATATTATATACAAAATCAGTATACATTAAAATTAACAATAAAAAAGAGGTATCAACCTCTTTTTAAATTTTCTATCAGTTTATTAAAGTACTCAGGCGGTTCTTTGTAAAACGACATACGCTCGCCCGTTACAGGGTGGTTAAACGATATGCGCATTGCATGCAATGCCTGACCGCTAAGTCCGTACGGATTGGTTTTAGCGCCGTACACATTATCACCAAGGATAGGGTGACCGATGTATGCCAGATGCACACGTATCTGGTGCGTTCTGCCGGTTTCGAGCCTGCACTCTACAACGGAAGCGTCGTTTAATTGCTCTGTAACAGTAAAATGCGTAACTGCATTCTTAGAATTTTTAGATGTAACCGCCATTTTGGTGCGCACAGCAGGGTGTCTGCCGATGGGTGCGTCTATTTTGCCTTTCAGCACAGTCATATTACCGCTTGTTATGCAGATGTACTCACGATTGGCGGTTTTGTCTTTAATCTGTGCAGAAAGCGATGTGTGCGCAAGGTCGGTTTTCGCAACGAGCAAAAGCCCCGAAGTTTCTTTGTCTATTCTGTGCACTATTCCGGGGCGAGCCACTCCGCCTATACCCGACAAACTTTCCCCACAATGATGCAAAAGCGCATTTACAAGTGTACCGCTGTAGTTACCTGCACCCGCGTGCACCACCATCCCCTGAGGTTTGTTGATAACCAGCATATGCTCGTCCTCAAAAACAATGTCAAGCGGAATATCCTCAGGCTGAGCATCTAACGGGATAGCCTCGGGCACGTCTATGCAGATAACGTCACCGACTTTGACCTTGTCCCTTGCTTTTGCAACTTCGCCGTTTACAAGCACAAAACCGTCGTCAATAAGTTTTTGTATGCGTGAACGTGAAAAGTCTTCTATATTAATGTATTTGTCAAGGCGGACTCCGCCTTCTGTGCAGATAATTTCTATCATATTAATCACCGTATCAAAAGAAACTCATCTGGCTGCTTTCAGGCAAATCGCCCATAGCGCCCATACTTTTCATAACATCTAAAACAGTTTTATTGGCTTTGGAACGCTGAACAATATCCTCTATAGACGTAAACTCAGCCTCGTCACGTGCTTCTACAATCGACTCTGCCGCACTTGTGCCTAGTCCTGGAATGGCGTTCAGCGGCGGTAAAATTTTGCCGTCTACTTTCTGAAACTTGTATGCGTGCGATGTAAATATGCTTATTGGTAAAAACTCTATTCCGCGCGCGTACATCTCATTACATACCTCTAAAATAGTTATAACACCCTTGTCTTTTGCGGATATGTCTTTGCCGCGTTCTTCGTATTCACGCAAGGTCTGTTTAACCTTTTCGTGGCCCTGCGCCATAGTGAGTGCATCAAACACGTCTGCGCGCACAGTAAAGTACGCCATATAGAATTCAATCGGATAATGCACCTTAAACCACGCTATTCTGTATGCCATAGTAACGTACGCAACTGCGTGTGCTTTGGGGAACATATACTTGATTGTTTTACACGATTTAATGTACCATTCGGGCACGTTGGCTTCACGCATTTCGGCTTCGTACTCTTCAGTTAATCCTTTTCCCTTACGCACCATCTCCATTATTTTAAATGCAGACTTTGGCGCAACACCTTTCTGTATAAGGTAGAGCATAATATCGTCGCGTGTACAGATAGCCTCTTTAAGCGTAACAGTTCCTGCACGCACCAAATCCTGTGCGTTGTTTGTCCAAACGTCTGTTCCGTGTGAAAGACCTGAAATGCGCACCAACTCCGAGAAAGTAGTCGGCTCGGTTTCCACAAGCATCTGGCGTACGAAATGCGTACCGAACTCAGGCACGGCATACGTGCCGACTTTACTGTTGATTGCCTCAGGTGTAACGCCGAGCGCATCGGTGGATTTGAAAAGGCTCATAGTTTCGGGGTCGCCTGCAGGGATTGTTTTAGCGTCAATGCCCGTAAGGTCTTCAAGCATACGTATAACCGTAGGGTCGTCGTGGCCGAGCAAGTCAAGTTTTAAAAGTTTACCCGAAATTGAGTGGTAGTCAAAGTGTGTTGTTATAACACCGCTGTCGGCTTTGTCGGCAGGGTACTGGATAGGCGTAAACTCGTGCACATTGCGTGTACGGGGGACTATCATAAGACCGCCTGCGTGCTGACCGGTGGTGTTTTTAACACCCGTACAGCCACGCACAAGACGTGCAATCTCTGCCTTTGTTACAAACTGACCGCGTTCTTCAAAATATTTTTTAACGTAGCCGAAAGCAGTTTTATCCGCAACAGTACCGATAGTACCTGCACGGAAAACGAAGCCTTCGCCAAAGATTTCTTCCGTGTATTTGTGGATTTTACCCTGATATTCGCCCGAGAAGTTAAGGTCGATATCAGGCTCTTTACCTCCGCCGAAACCAAGGAATGTTTCAAAGGGGATATCGTGACCGTCGTTTTTCATAACAGTTCCGCATTCGGGGCAGACTTTGTCTTTAAGGTCAAAACCCGAACCGATAGAACCGTCGGTGATAAACTCGGAATATTTACAATTGGGGCATACGTGGTGTGGCGGAAGCGAGTTTACCTCTGTAATGCCAGAGAAAAATGCAACCAACGACGAGCCTACCGAACCTCGTGAACCAACCAGATATCCGTCGGAATTAGATTTTTTAACGAGTTTCTGCGCAATGATATACATAACGCTGTAGCCGTTGTCGATAATGGACGAAAGTTCAACGTCTATTCTGTCCTTTACTATGTCGGGCAGAGGGTCACCGTAGATGGATTTTGCTTTTTCATATGTCATCTCACGCAGTTCGTCGTCAGACCCATCAATAATAGGCGGTGCCGTTTCTGTAGGAATTGGCAGAATGTACTCTACCATATCGGCTATTTTTTCAGGATTATCAATAACGAGTTCGTGCGCAAGGTCGTCGCCTAAATAGTCAAACTCGGCAAGCATCTCGTCTGTTGTACGCAGGTACAGGGGCGCTTGGTCGTCAGCATCGGAAAAGCCTTTGCCAGCCATAAGAATACGTCTGTATACCTCGTCCTCAGGATTTAAAAAGTGTACGTCACCTGCGGCAACTATAAGTTTGCCGTTTTCTTTTGCAAGGTCAACTATCTTTTTGTTTATATATTTTAAATCCTCGTCACTTGAAACTGTTCCGTTGGCAATCATAAACTTGTTGTTGCCAAGCGGCTGGATTTCAAGATAATCGTAAAAACGTACGATATCACTTATTTTTTCCTTATCGTCACCCGAAGATTCCAGCACGGCGCGGTAAAGTTCGCCCGCCTCGCACGCAGAGCCGACGAGTAAGCCCTCTCTGTGCTTTTCAATTAAACTTTTCGGCATAATCGGGCGTTTGTAGAAGTGGTCCATACACGATTTTGATATAAGTTGATAGAGGTTATATAACCCCTTATAATCACGAACAAGGAGTGTTGCATGGTACGATTTTCGTGATTTTAAATCTGTTTCGCCTGCAAGGGCAGAGTTTGTTTCGGCAACCTTTGTAATACCCTTTTCAGCAAGCATTTCAATCAGTTTTATAAACACTTCTGCTGTAGCCATAGCATCGTCACACGCGCGGTGGTGATTTTCAAGTTTGATATCAAAATGCTTTGTAAGTGTATTTAATTTATGATTTTTAAGGTCTTTTACAAGTGTACGTGAAAGTTCAAGCGTATCTATGTACGCATTGCTGAAGTTAAGGTTATGCTTTTTGGCGGCGGCTTTTATGAAAGACGTGTCAAAATTAGCATTGTGGGCAACAAGGACGCAACCTTTTGAAAATTCTAAAAAGTCAGCAACAGCTTTGTCGGCAGTGGGTGCGTCGGCAACCATTGCATCTGTTATACCCGTTAAATGCACGATATTTTCGGGGATAGGTTTTTCGGGGTTTACAAAAGTGTTGAAAACCTCGCAGACTTTTCCGCCCGACACCTTAACCGCACCTATTTCGGTAATGCCATCACTTGCGGCACGCAGACCTGTTGTTTCAATATCGAACACAACAAAGTCGCCGTCGTACGACATATCAGTTTCGCCGAATGTTATCGGCACAGAGTCGTTTACAATATACGCCTCAACGCCGTATATAACCTTTATTTTATGGTTGATTGAGCCATCACGTTCAAAACTTACTGCTGTGTCCATAGCCTCGGGGAATGCCTGAATGTTGCCATGATCTGTAACGGCAATCGCCTTGTGCCCCCAGCGAATGGCGGTACTTATAAGGTCTTTTGCGTTTGACACACCGTCCATAGTGGACATTTTGGTGTGCATATGCAGTTCTATACGTTTTTCTTCGGATTTATCCTCACGCAGAACTTTTTTCGCTTTTTCAATATCGTTAGCCATAAGCACGTTTTCTTTTGCAAATGTATCGTAACGCACTCTGCCGCGTATTTTAAGATACGCATTTTTCTTGATTCCCGCTTTAACGGCGGGCAGTTGCTTTTTGTCTGCAAATAAAGTTACACCGTAGGCAGACGAGTTATCGCCGATAAAAAATTTATATAAAGTTTTACCGCTTTGAAGTTCGCGCGAGTCTATCTCAAAAATCTCTCCGCACACGGTAACAAGCCCCATATCCTCGCTGATATCTTTAATGGGCATGGGCTCGTCTTTTATAGGTTTGCCAAGGATTGGGCCGTCCTCAGCAGGTGCACTCTTTTCTTCTTTTACTTCCTCATGCACCTCTATAACGGGCAGATTTTCAAGCGCTTCTTGTTGCATCTGCTCAAACTGGTCTTCGGAAAAATCGTCTATAAGTTCCGCTTTTACAGTTTCGCCCAGTTGGGCAAGGATAAGTTTTTCTATAAGTCTGTCGCAACCGGATTCCGCCAGAAGTGCAGTTCCGTAACGGCAGGTTATTTTAAGCACACCGTTTTCGTATGCACATTCGCTATCAGTAAAAAGGCTTGTAACGCCTTTAACCATTGCATTTACGTAAAATATAAGGTTGTGCCAGTATTGGCTGAGGTCAATGTTTGCAAGCAAAAGTCCGTTGTACTTAACACGTATTATAAGGCTTGCTAGATTGCACTCACGCATGGCAGTTTCTTTAAAATTTTCGATTATCTCATACGGCAGGAGTTTTTCTGCAAACAACGTAAGTTCCAGCGTACGGTCTGTTGCGCTTGCTTTTACATTATAAACACGCGCGCCCGAGATTTCCTCAGGCACGTCAACCGATGCAAATAATTCGTCTATAGTTATAGGGGTGGGTGACATTGTATATTTAACCTCTCTTACATACTCTCTATTTCTTTAACCAGTTCGCCGAAAAGTTCGCTTTCGGACACCTTGCGTATAATCTCGCCTTTTTTAAATATTAATCCCTCGCCCTTACCGCCGGCAATGCCGATGTCTGCCTCTTTAGCCTCGCCGGGGCCATTTACAGCGCAACCCATTACGGCAACTGTTATGGGTTTGTCAACGGTAAGAAGATACTCCTCTACCTTTTTTGCAAGGGGGATAAGGTCAATATTAGTTCTTCCGCACGTGGGGCACGAAACCAGTTTTGCGCCCTTGTCGGTTAGGTTAAGCGCTTTTAAAATCTCGCGAGCAACGACAACCTCTTTAACAGGCTCGTCTGTTAAAGATACCCTGAACGTATCGCCAATGCCGTCGGCTAAAAGCGAGCCAATTCCGATGGCGGATTTAACAGTTCCGCCAAGGTAAGTGCCTGCCTCGGTAACACCCAGATGCAGAGGGTAGTCGTACTTGGAAGCCAAAATTCTGTAAGCCTCTATAGTGGTTTTAACATTTGATGCCTTGAGCGACACCAAAATATCGTCAAAGCCGTATTTGGTAAGCAAGCCTATATGCTCCTCGGCACTTTCAACCAATGCCGCCGCAGTAGGCGAGCCGTGTTTTGCAAGAATGTTTTTCTCTACAGAGCCGCTGTTTACACCTATGCGTATGGGCACACCTGCCGACTTTGCCGCTTCGGCGACTGCTTTAACGCCATCTTCCGAGCCGATGTTGCCTGGGTTAATGCGGATTTTATCCACACCGCTTTCGATGGAGGCAAGTGCCAGTTTGTAGTCAAAATGAATATCCGCCACAAGCGGGATTGATAT
>JAZSBW010000227.1:0-1660 GCA_045602585.1 Clostridia bacterium | reverse complement strand
CGCAGAAAACCCCGCAGAAAAGTTTGCGCGTTTTGTGCTGATAAAGTTGAACACATTGATTATAAAGATGTAGCAAAATTAAGAAGATTTGTTTCTGAACGCGGTAAAATTTTACCCAGACGTGTTACAGGTAACTGTGCTAAACACCAGAGACAACTTACAACTGCTATTAAAAGAGCAAGACACATCGCTTTGCTCCCATACACAACAGATTAATTCTGATGCCCTGCATTTGCAGGGCATTTTTGTTTGGCGGTTTATTACGAGCCGTTTTTCTCTTTTTTCAATAAAAATTGCAAAAAAACATTCCATTTTAACATCATGTGTGATATAATAATATATTAAAAGGGATAATATGTTCAAAGAGGTGTTGATATCGAAAAGACAGTATGCGTTCTTTTCGGCGGTAAGTCCGCTGAGTATAGCATTTCATTACGAAGTTGTGCATCAGTTCTCAAAAACATTGACAGAGATAAATTTGATATCATCACCATAGGTATAACATCTGACGGCGTATGGTATTTATACGAGGGGAATATAGAAAATATAGAAAACGACACATGGCACAAAGGTGACCTTAAACGTGTATGCATTGACCATAATGCACTTGACCCGTACATACTTGTTTTAGACGGTGAATCATATTCAAAAGTCAAGGCAGACGTTTTCTTTCCCGTACTTCATGGCACAAACGGCGAAGACGGTAGACTGCAGGGCATTTTTGATATGGCGGGTGTTAAATACGTTGGTGTTGGTACATTGTGCTCGGCAGTGGGTATGGATAAAGAATACTCTAAGATAGTTTTTGCGCACGCAGGCATTGCTCAGGCAGACTGGGTTACAGTTCATGGTTATGACGACAGAGATGCAAAAATTGCCGAGATAGAAAACAAGTTTGACTATCCCGTGTTTGTAAAACCTGCAAACGCAGGCTCGTCTTACGGAATTGGCAAGGCTAAAACAAGGGCAGAACTTGTATCTGCTATGGATAAAGCGTTTAAATACGACAAAAAAATACTTGTAGAAGAACTTTTAACTGGTCACGAGGTTGAGTGTGCAGTTCTCGGCAACAGCGGAAATGTTATTGCTTCAACTGTAGGCGAGGTTGTTGCAGACGAAGAATTTTATACATTTGATTCTAAATATTCGTCTACATCAAAATCACAGTTGCACATACCTGCCCTCATAAGCGAAAGCGCTATAGAAAGTGTGCGTGCTGAAGCGGTTAAAGCGTTCGAGGCACTCTCCGGCAGAGGACTTTCAAGAGTGGACTTCTTTGTAGACGGTGAAGATGTTAAAATCAACGAGATAAATACCCTCCCCGGATTTACCAGCATAAGTATGTACCCGAAACTTTTTGCTTACTGTGGTATAGAGTATAAAGATTTGCTTACAAGACTTGTAGAACTCGCTTGTGAGGAGTAATAGAACATTAGTATAAAGGACTGTTTATATGGATAACAGATGTATTGGTGTTTTTGATTCAGGACTTGGCGGACTTACGTGCGTAAACGAACTTTTAAAAGTCCTGCCCAATGAAAACATTGTGTATTTCGGTGATACGGGCAGAGTTCCGTACGGCTCGCGTTCTGAAGAAACAATAACTAAATATGTTCGTGGTGATATGAATTTTCTGATGAGCCACGACATAAAACTTATA
>JAZSBW010000226.1:0-4661 GCA_045602585.1 Clostridia bacterium | reverse complement strand
TCGACACGTGACCTTTCGATTACGAATCGAATGCACTACCAACTGTGCTACACCAGCATATACAGGGGTTTTGAGACCCCTAATTTAGAATGTAATGGTTGTCAAAATCTAATTTATTGAGATTTCAACATCGCTTGTGCAACCTGCTGATTTTTTCAATGAGTCCTGCTCATTACGAATCAGCTGCTCTACCGACTGAGCCACACCAGCAAATATGATATTATTATACTAAAAAACGAATATAAAGTCAAGACAAAAATCTATCCGGTTTACTTGACTTTACCCCTCAACGGTACTATAATATATTCATCGATTATTTTAGTAAAGAGGTGTCTTATAGGTGTTGAAAAACGCACGAGTCGTTTTTAAAACCATACACAAAAAGCACTTAAAAATGCAAATATTTTATAAGGAGATAGATAAAAATGTCAGAATGTACTCACAATTGCGAAACTTGCGGTGAAAACTGTTCAAGCAGACAAAATCCGCAGAGTTTTTTAGAAAATCCTCACGAGATGTCAAGCATCAAAAAAGTTATTGCCGTAATGAGTGGTAAAGGCGGTGTAGGAAAATCATTGGTAACATCTATGATGGCTGTTACTGCACAGAGAAACGGATTCCATTCCGCTATTTTAGATGCTGATATTACAGGCCCGTCAATTCCTAAAGCGTTCGGTATCACAAAACGTGCTGTCGGAAACGAATTCGGTTTGCTGCCCGTTGCATCAAAAACAGGTATAGATATTATGTCTGTTAATCTGCTTTTAGACAATGTTACTGACCCCGTTGTTTGGAGAGGTCCCGTCATCGGCGGAACAGTAAAACAGTTCTGGACAGACGTTATCTGGGAAGATGTAGACTATATGTTTGTTGATATGCCTCCGGGAACGGGGGATGTGCCGCTTACGGTTTTCCAATCGCTTCCCGTTGACGGAATTATTGTTGTTACATCTCCGCAGGAGTTGGTTTCAATGATAGTTGAAAAAGCAGTTAAAATGGCAAAACTTATGAATGTGCCTATTATGGGTATAGTTGAAAATATGTCGTACTTCCCCTGCCCCGATTGCGGCAACAAACACTACATCTTCGGCGAAAGCCATATAGATGAAATTGCATCAAATTTCGGAATAGATAAAGTTGTTAAACTTCCTATGAATCCTATGTTTGCAAAATTGTGTGATGCAGGAACTATCGAAACTGTACCTGACGAAATAACAAATGAACTTTCAACATTTATAGATTAATTTAAAAAGGACTTCAATTTGAAGTCCTTTTATTATGTCTGCTTTAATTAAAGAAATTTATATTAAAAAACCTCCGTTTACACCAAATACCTGTCCGGTGATAAATGACGCATTATCAGATGCAAGATATAATGCCATAGACGCAACATCATAAGGTTTACCTATAGTCTGCAAAGGTGTTTCGTCAATGAGTTCTTCCATAGTTTCAGCATCTATCATGCCGTTCATATCGGTATCGATAATTCCGGGTGCGATGCAATTTACGCATATTCCGGACGGACCGAGTTCTTTGGCAAGCGCTTTTGTAAAGCCGATTATTGCCGCCTTTGTTGCTGAGTATGCCACTTCACAAGAAGCCCCCGTAACCCCCCATATTGAAGAAATATTTATAATTCTGCCACTATGATTACGTATCATTGAATGTGCTACCTCGCGGCTACAGTTAAACACGCCGCCTACATTTATGTCGAAAAGCCTGTCCCATTCGTTTTTTTCAGTATCGGTAAAAAGTTTCTGCATGGAAACACCTGCATTATTTATCAAAACATCAATATCGCCAAAACGTCTGTTTGCAAGTTCTATCATATGTGCAACCTGATGTTCGTCAGATACATCTGCCTTTACTGCAAAAATATTTGCATATTCCTCTGCCAGAGCCATAGCCTCACGTTCAGAATTAAAGTAATTAGCAACCACATTATATCCGTTTTCCGAAAAAAGTTTTGCACACGCTTTGCCTATTCCCCTTGATGCGCCTGTGATAAGTACGGTTTTATTCATAATGACACCTCCGTCAATATCCATATTAACACTTTTTTTACAAAATTACAATTGCATTTTTCTGATTGTGTGGTATAATTATAAGTTGTAATATTATGTGTAAAAACAACAATACTAATTTATAATATATCCGGAGGTAGTTACAATGGGTTTATTCGGTGGAAATTTTTCAAAAGAAGGTCCCGGAATATCAAAAAACGCACCAGAAAAAAACAGATTTTTCTTGTTTTTTGAATTACTTGGAAGAAAGTTTACAAAACTTATTCCGCTTAACATAATATATTTTATTACACTTCTCCCGCTTGTATTGGGCATTATACTTTCTGTGACATTTCATCCTCAGATTTTATCTGACGGTAATGTTTATATGGAAAACTTGGGCAAACTCCCGATATTTATTTTTACAGGAGATATAATCGGTTTAATACTTATAATAGTTTCAATATTCATAACGGGACCGGCAACCTGCGGTTTCACATATGTTCTGCGCAATATGCAAAGGCAGGAGCACACATGGATTTTAAGTGACTTTCGTGAACAGTTTGCTAAAAACTATAAGCAGGGCGTTATAATGAGTATTATTGATGTTTTTGCCGCTTTTGTTCTTTATGTTGCATATTGCTTCTATGCATATTCTATGCCTGTAATGATGAAGGGAAGCATCGCTATAGCAGCACTGGGACAGTATTTTATTATTGTTATCTCCGTGCTATTCATCGTGATGCACTATTACATTTACACAATGATAGTAACATTTGATATGAAGTTAAAAGATATATTTAAAAATGCCGTTATATTCTCACTTGCGAAACTTCCGCTTAATATTTTTATATCAATTATATTGATAGCGGCAGTTCTTGTAAGTATATGGTATTTTTTAATTGGTGCATTATGCGCTGTTATTATTTCATTGGCACTTTTAGGATTTATAATTGTATATAGTGTTTACCCTACTATTGAGCGTTCCATGATTTCTTCCCAAATTCAAAATAATGATGATGAAGAAAAAGATTTTGAAGATACTATATAACAAATTGTTTTAATATATCATTTATGGGTATACAAAGGATTGAGAGCAGTTATGAGCCTTAAACACGTTGAGATTTTTACAGACGGTGCCTGCAGCGGAAATCCGGGAAAAGGCGGCTATGGTGTTATTTTAAAATATAACGGTGTGTCAAAAGAAATGAGCGAAGGATTTTTGCTTACCACCAACAATCGCATGGAAATTCTTGCTGCCATAAAAGGTTTGGAAGCACTGAAAGAACCATGTACCGTAACACTTTACAGCGACTCTAAATATCTGGTAGATTCCGTCAATCAAGGCTGGCTTATAAAATGGCAGAAAAACAACTGGTACAGAACAAAAAATGAAAAGGCCAAAAATGTAGACTTATTCAAAAGACTGCTTATGCTTTTAGATAAACACAAAGTTGAGTTTATATGGGTAAAGGGGCATGCAGGGCACGCAGAAAACGAGCGATGTGACCATCTTGCAACAAGCGCAATTCTCGGTGAGAACTTATCCATAGATAATATTAGCGAAGAATGATATTTGAAAGAAGGAAATATTTACAATGATTTATTTTGACAATGCCGCAACCACAGCAGTAAAAAAAGAGGTTTTAGAAAAGATGCTCCCCTATTTTTCTGAAAACTACGGTAATGCATCTTCTATATATACAATAGGCAGAACAAGTGCGGCAGCAATTTCAAAAGCACGTGAACAGGTAGCAAACGCTATCAGCTGCAAAAGCAACGAAGTATACTTTACAGGCTGCGGAAGCGAGGCTGACAACTGGGCTATAAAAGGTGTTGCATTTGCCAATAAAAACAAAGGCAAGCACATTATAACTACTGCCATTGAGCATCACGCAGTTTTGCACACATGCCAATACCTCGAAAAGCATGGCTTTGAAGTTACGTATCTTCCTGTTGACGAATACGGAAAAGTTTCACTTGACGATATTAAAAATGCAATAAGAGACGATACCATTCTTATTACAATAATGTTTGCAAACAACGAAATCGGAACAATAGAGCCGATTGCCGAGATTGGTGCTATTGCAAAAGAACATAAAATACTGTTCCATACCGATGCTGTTCAGGCAATAGGCGCAGTAGAGATAGACGTTAACAAACTTGGCGTTGATTTGCTTTCTCTTTCGGGACACAAATTCGGCGGTCCTAAAGGCGTAGGCGCTCTGTATATTAAAAGCGGTGTGCGTATAGACAACTTTATGCACGGCGGTGCGCAGGAAAAAGCAAAACGCGCGGGGACTGAAAATCTTGCAGGTATTGTGGGTCTTGGTGCGGCTATTGAACTTGCTTGCTCTAATATCCCTGAAAAAACGGCAAAAATCTCAAAAATACGTGATTATATAATAGAAAACATTTCAAAGAATATCCCGTACTGCCGTTTAAATGGACATCCGACAGACAGACTGTGCGGTAATGTAAACTTCTCGTTTGAGTTTATTGAAGGCGAAGGTATGCTTTTGCATCTTGATTTAAACGGCATTGCAGCATCATCGGGTTCTGCTTGTACATCAGGCTCACTTGACCCGTCACACGTATTGCTTGCAATAGGTCTTCCACACGGGATTGCGCACGGTTCATTAAGAAGTCGGAGGCCAA
>JAZSBW010000225.1:0-4256 GCA_045602585.1 Clostridia bacterium | reverse complement strand
GTCTTTACCAACCCATTTTTTATTTATTGAATATTTACCATCTTTTTCTACTAATGCAAGTTTTACCAAAGCATCAATCTGGTCGCCTTTTATAAGATATGCGCCTGCTTCCTGCATACCTGCAATAAGTTCGTCTGCAATAGTTTCAATTGCAAAACATTCTTTTTCTGCAATACAAGGTAAGTTGTTATCAAAACTTGCACCGGCAACGATATCTCGTGCGGCCTTTTTAATGTCTGCAGTTTCGTCAACAATAACGGGAGGATTTCCTGCACCGGCACCGATAGCCTTTTTACCCGATGAAAGAAGTGTGCGTACAACACCGGGACCGCCGGTTGCAACCAACATACGAACAATCGGAGATTTCATCATTTCGTTAGATGTATCCATAGTAGGCTTATATACTGAAACAACAAGGTTTTCAGGACCGCCTGCCTCTAAAATTGCACGATTTACAAGGTCAACTGCGTAGTTAGCAGTTTTGCACGCATTTGGGTGTGGATTAAATACTACTGCATTACCACCGGCAATCATACCGATTGAATTACAAATAACAGTTTCACTAGGATTTGTAGAAGGTGTTATACTTCCTATAACACCATAAGGTGCCATTTCAACCAAAGTAAGACCGTTATCACCTGTCATAACAGACGGTGACAAATCCTCTGTACCCGGAGTTTTGTTAGCAACCAACTGGTGTTTGATAATTTTATCAGATACTCTGCCCATACCGGTTTCACTCACACCGAGTTTAGCCATTTCTTCTGCTTCATTCAAAGTGAATTCACGAATTTTAGATATAATCTGTTCTCTTTGTTCAACGGTATAAGAACGATATTGTTTATATGCCTTGTTAACCGCTTCAAGAGCATCAGACATACTGTCAAATACGCCTTTGTATGAACGTGCATTTTCTGTAACATTCTCCCCTGCAACATTTGCAAGCACATTTTTAATGATTTCGCTTATCTGATTTTCATCAATTCTCATAGATAATCAACAGCCTTTCGTTATATTAGTAATGCAAATTAAAGTATTTTTTCCCAAAGTCTTGGGTCGGGGTTTGGTGTAATTGAATAATCAAGCAACATTCCCTTATCACCCGCAGCCGCTTTGGCATTATCAACAGCAGCCTGTACAGCAGCGACTTCACCCGTCATTATTAAATATGATTTACCGCACATACCTCTTGCGATTCGCAACTCAACCAATGTAACATCGGCAGTTTTTGCAGCAGCATCAGCGGCAACAATAGCAGATGCACCCGAGTATGTTTCCACAACACCAAGAGCGCGCGGATTATCAATCTCTACAGTTGCATATATTGCGGGAAATACACCCTCATGTACATTACCAAGAACAAAACTGTCTATAAGTTTTTCTCCGTGCTGTACTTTAGCAGCATCAACAGATGCCCTTATAGCGCTAAGTTCGCCTGCAATAATAACTATGTATTTACCTGGACAAACCACCTGAGCCTCAATAATCTCAACATCTGCAGTTTTAACCAAAGTATCAGCAGCTTGTATACCGGTAGACACGGTAGTATATTCAATCATACCGATTGCATTTGCCATAATTTCACTTCCTGCTCTTTTCAATAATTATAAATTTGTCGTTAATTTCTGCTATCTTACCATCAATAGGCGAATGAAGTGCAACACCAAGTTTGCCTTCGGGTGCTGATGCAATAATTGTACCCACGCCTACACTATCGCCTTTTTTAACAATCGGCACAGATGGTGCACCAATGTTTTGATTTAAAGATATAGTAAGTCTTTTAACTTTAATTTCTTTATCTGTAATAGGTGCTTCCACATTATACTTGGTAAGACCGAGACGTTTTACCAAACGGGATACGGGCACCTTTCTGTATTCACGCTTATCAGATATACCGGAAAATTCGGCATTATCCTTTGATGGCATTATTCCATTATTGCGAAGACCGGTTCTGTATTCGCCTATAAGCGTTGCAGGAGATAATCCCTGCATACATGAATACATTTCGCACAAACCGCATTGTGAACAATAGAACGTATCTAAAAACGGTTTTGTATCAAAGACCTGATTATGCGATATTCCGTGCATAAACGCTTGCGGGTTTATAGGATGTCCCATAAGATTTCTTGAACACAAATCCGTACACATTCTACAACTGCAACAAGCACTCATTGCGCGTTTCATACCGATGTTTGCTTTTACAGTTTTTCTTTGAACTATATAATGATTCTGCGGCAGTAATATAACCGCATTCGTTGTTTTCGTAACCACACCATGAGGAGTACCTATTCTACCCGTCATGGGACCGCCTATAAGATAGGCTGGATCTTCAATTTTTTCTCCGCCGCACATATCCACAAGTTCTTTAAAGTTCATACCTAAAGGAACTTTCAAAACTGACGGATTTTTAACTTCTCCCGCTACCATTACATATTTATGTGTAACAGCAAGATCATCATTTACGGCGTAATATATATTTAACATGGTTTCCACATTGAAAACCGTAACACCTACAGTAATAGGGATATTTCCCGGTTTAATTGCTCTTCCTGTAGTTTCGTAGGTTAAAACAACTTCGTCCCCCGCAGGGTAAATTTCAGGTAAAAACGAAACTGAAACCTTTGGAAATGCAACCATAGCCGCTTTGACCGCTTCTGCTGCGCCTTTGTAAGACGGTTTTATAGCCACAATTGCACGTTCAGCCTCAACAGCATCTGCAACAAGCGATAATGCGCTTACAATCTCATAGGCGTACTTTTCGAGCATTTGCCTATGTACCTTAAACAAGGGTTCACATTCAGCGCAATTTAATATTATAGTATCTGCCCTCTTATCGAGTTTAGCATAGGCAGGGAATCCGGCCCCGCCTGCTCCGACGATGCCGTGCTCCTGCAAAATTTTTGTTAATTTTTCTAATTGCATAACTTACTCCAGTCCTATAGCGTCATCAATGATGCCGACAATTGCAGCATCTACAGGAGACGCTTCAACATTACATCCAATACGTGCGGCGCTTCCGGTAGCAACTAAAACATCTTCGCCTATGCCGGCTCCAACATTATCAATAGCCACTATTCTTCCGCTGCCTGCCATATTGTTGTACGGCTCTACAATCAGAAATTTATTACCCGTCAAGTTTTCATTCTTGCGGGTGGCAACTACGCTACCAACTACTTTACCTACTATCATTACATGTCACCTTCCGTAATAAATTTAGTGGAAGATAATTATTTTAATGTAGGCAGAATTTTTTCCACATCACCATGAGGTCTGGGAATTACGTGTGTAGCAATGATTTCACCGAGTTTTGTAGCAGCACTGCCGCCTGCTTCTACAGCAGATTTATCAGCACCAACATCACCGCGAACCATAACGCTTACAAGACCGCTACCGATTTTTTCAGTACCGATAAGTTCTACATTTCCTGCCTTTACCATTGCATCAGCAGCCTCGATTGCTGCTACTAAACCTCTTGTTTCAATCATACCTAATGCTTCATGTGACATTTTCTTTTCCTCCTTGATATTATTTATAATTTTAGTTTCTTCTAATACCACTTTGTTTTCCGTTGCTTTAGTTACAACGGCCGGTGTTGATTTCTTAGTTGCCGGTTTTTTTGCTGTTGTTTTCTTTTCAGCCATATCCGTCACCGCCTATTAGAATTTGGGAAGGATTTTTTCAACATCGCTGTGTGGTCTGGGGATTACGTGTACTGCAACGAGTTCACCGAGTTTTTCAGCAGCGCTGCCGCCTACTTCTGTAGCAGCTTTTACAGCGCCAACATCGCCGCGAACCATAACGCTTACGAGTCCGCTACCGATTTTTTCTGTACCGATAAGTACAACTTCTGCTGTTTTAACCATTGCGTCAGCAGCCTCAATTGCTGCTACCAAACCTCTGGTTTCTACCATACCTAATGCTTCCTGTGCCATTTTAAATTACCTCCAAATAAAATTATTCATTAATTATTGCTATTTTCAAACCCTCCATCTTCAGATTTGTAACGTGTGCTTCGTTAATCTGAGAAAGAGGATATTTATGAGTAATAAGTTTGTGCATTGGCAAACCAATACCTTTTGCACGTTTTAAAAAGTCGAACGTTGTAGCGTAATCACGGAGTGTATATACCCATGAGCCAACAGTTGTGATTTCTTTAGAGCATATATCAAAGTGCGGATTTATTGTAGCGTCACCGCCATTGATAAAGAAACCTAATTCGCAAAGTCCACCGCCGTTGCGGATGAATTTATAGATGT
>JAZSBW010000224.1:0-2096 GCA_045602585.1 Clostridia bacterium | reverse complement strand
GCCATAATTCCTGTTCTCATATAACTGAAATCAGTTTTTTCAAAATCAGGATGCTCAAGCATTGCAATAAACATTGTGGGAACGCCATGAAATGCTGTAATATGTTCCTGATTTATACAAGCCAGAGCAGGCTTTGGAGTGAAATATGGTAACGGGAAAATTGTAGCACCGTGTGTCATAGATGCCGTCATTGCCAATACCATTCCAAAGCAATGGAACATAGGCACTTGAATCATCATTCTGTCTGCAGTTGAAAGATCCATTCTATCGCCAATACATTTACCGTCATTTACAATATTATAATGTGTAAGCATTACGCCTTTTGGAAAACCTGTAGTACCTGAAGTATACTGCATATTACATACATCATGAACATCAACAGCGGCGGCGGCACGTTTAACTTCATCAATATGTACTTTTTCACCTTTGGAAAGTGCTGCTTCCCATGTAAGACAACCTTTTTGTTTATATCCTACTGTAATCACGTTTCTGAGAAAAGGTAATCTCTTAGCATGTAAAGGTGCATCTGCTTCTTTAGTTTCAAGTTCTGGACAAAGTTCTGCAATAATCTGTGAATAATTTGAATCTCTATATCCTTCAATCAAAATCAGGGTGTGTGTATCTGACTGTCTGAGCAGATATTCTGCTTCATGGATTTTATAGGCTGTATTTACTGTAACTAAAACAGCACCAATTTTTGTTGTTGCCCAGAATGCAATATACCATTGAGGAACATTTGTTGCCCAAACAGCAACGTGACTTCCTTTTTTTACGCCCAAAGCAAGTAAACTTTTGGCAAAGTTATCAACGTCGTCACGAAATTGTGAATATGTTCTTGTATAATCAAGTGTTGTATACTTTATTGCGTATTGGTCGGGGAACTGCTCTGCCATAGTATCAAGAACTTGTGAAAATGTCTTTTCAATCAAAGCATCTTTTTTCCATACAAATTTACCTGTTTTTGTTTTATTGTCATAAAGAACTTTTTTTGCTCTTGAAGGGTCTTTGTATCTTGACATAAAACTTACAAAGTGCGGGAAGATAATGTCTATATCATCAACCTCTGAAACCCAGTTAGGATTCCATTCTATCGAAACAAATCCGTTAAAATTTATACTTCTTAATGCATTTATAAATTCATCTACAGGAAGACTGCCCTCGCCGATAAGGCTATGTTCCGCTAAACTTTCAGAGTCTTTGATATGGATATGCTTAACATATGCGCCAAGATTTCTGATGGTATCTTTAGGTGCTTCGCCGTTAACACGGTAAGGATAATGAAAATCCCACAATGCAGCGAGGTTGTCGTCTGCAAAACTTTCAAGCAATGTACGCAGTTTTGAAGTATCTGCATATTCACCCACTGTTTCAACAAGCAAAGTAATTCCATTTTCTTTTGCATAAGGCAAAACTTTTTTAATAAATTCTGTTGCATCTCCGCTTGATTTTAACCTTATATAGGGGATTCTCAGTTTAGTAACTACTTCTTTTAACTTTTCAAATTCATTATAGAGTTCTGAAGAATCAAATGAAACATCGTTCACCATATCTATACACGGTATTTTTATACCATGCTCAATAAGCAAGTGATAAGTATCGGAAAGATTTTCTTCGTTGATTTCATTAACATCATGAATTTCTATGCCATTAAATTTGTATTCAGCAGCAATTTTAATGAAATCACTAATTTTAAAATCTGTCCATTTATTAGTAGAAAAAGATAAATTCATTATATCTCCTCCTCAAAACAAATTTTATTCAATGCGTTGATATATGCATTAATACTAGCACCTACAATATCTGTAGACGTGCCTTTTCCAGAATAAAGTCTACCATTATTTCTAAGTTTTACAATACTCTCTGCCATTGCCTCTCGTCCGCGAGTTACAGATTGTATCTGGAAATCATCAAGTTCGTAATGATGTCCGGTAATCTGCTCTATAGCCATAAATGCAGCATCAATAGGTCCGTCACCAATAGAAAAGCCATGAAGTACATCGCCGTTTTTAGTGAGTTCTATATTTGCGGTAGGAGTTAAAATGTTACCGCTGTTAATAACATAACTTTTAATTTTATATGTGGGTGCTACTTGCATA
>JAZSBW010000223.1:0-3239 GCA_045602585.1 Clostridia bacterium | reverse complement strand
ACTGTTTTGCACTCAGCGGCAAATTTAAGCATTGCGTCGAACGATTTTTCGCCATAGCAACTGTTTGTTACCTTTTGGTAAGATGCAGCATCAGGTGCGTTTAAACTGATAGACACAGCGTCAACCAATCCTTTAAGTTCCAGGGCAGTGTGTTCTCTGCCATGTATATGGTCGGAAAGTCCGTTTGTGTTTATACGTATGGGCAAATCCGTTACAGTTCTTATATACTTTGCCACATCACACACTACATCTATTCTTTCAAGCGGCTCACCATATCCGCAAAACACTATTGACGAGAATTTTGTTAAATCCCAGTTTTTAAACTCGGCTTTAATATCGTCTGCTGTAGGCTCTGCTCCATCAAACCACAGACTACCCGACTCGCGTATAGTATCCCCATTATTGCGTATACAAAACACGCACGCACACGGGCATTTATTCGTTACATTAATGTATAAACTTCCTTCAAGTTCGTATAAAGTTGTCATAAAAAATCACTATCCTTAATTTAAATTAAATCTCTTTTTAATGTTTGATTTATCAAGTGCATACCCTAAAGCAACAAATACTACTATACTTGAAAACGGTTGTACCATTCCTACAAGCATATTAGTAAGTGCAGTTATTGTATTGGCATATATAATCCAATCTGCAACAAAATACCCCGCAACACCTAAAATGCTTGCAACTATTGATGCTATTAATGTACGGAATGATATTATTTTATCCCCTTTATCAGTAAACGGCAGTACAAGGAGTGCTTTTATAATTGCAGTCGGCAAAATATAAACAACATAACCGCCAAAGGCATCAGCCAATCCTGCACCGATAGCACCAGCCGCCATGGCGTATGGCATAGGCAGCATTGTTGCCGCAAGGTATATAAATGCATCGCCTATATGTACATATCCGCCCGTCATAGGCACAGGCAGGTGTATGAAAGTTGTGGCAACGCACACCAAAGCCGCAAAAAGTGCAGTCATGGTCAATTTACGTGTTTTCATAAAAGGCATATCTCCTTTATAAATTTTTCAAAGCATATTCCCTCTAAATATGTAAGCCCTTGTTCATAAGAATATTCCGCCGCTTTTTGAATAAACTCAGTTGCAAATTTAACTCCCTCGGCAATGGATTTTTCCTTTGCCAAAAATCCGCACACAATAGATGCAAAAACATCACCTGTGCCCGAATAATAAACAGGCACCATAGGTGAGGAGAATTCGTGCTCGCCTGATGGTGAGTATATATAATTTATAGCCTTTCCGTCACGCTTAATACCGGTGATAACCACATTCTGCGCACCAAGTTCACATATACGTTCAGCCATTGCACGTACTTTTTCAGATGATATACTATCACCGCAATATTCAATTCCACTCAATATTGATGCTTCCGTAACATTAGGTGTAACCACATCGGCATGGCTTATAAGGCGCTTCATTTTGTTGCATAACTCATACGTATAAGTAGAATAAATTTTTCCGTCGTCACCCATTACAGGGTCTACAAGCACCTTTGTGTCTTTTTCTCTAAAAGTATCAAAAAACTTTTCAGCAATATCAATCTGTTTTTCAGAGCCGAGAAATCCTGTATAAATACAGCCAAAGTGCATATTATAGGCTTTCCAATCCTCTATAAAGCGCTCCATCTTATCGGTGTAATCGTCAAAGAAATATTTATCATACCCCGTGTGGTTAGAGAGAATCGCCGTAGGAAGTGCACAGCATTGCAATCCAAATGCGCAAAGTATGGGCATTGCTGCCGTCAGGGAGCATCTGCCTGAACCCGACATATCGTTTATCGCCGCAACTGATATAATATCTGACACTTTCTCACTTCCTTATCATTTACAAATATTGTTGATTTTTCCAATAAAATCGTCAAATGTGGTGGTGAAGATATAGTTCATAATAAGTATATCGTCAACATCATATTTTTCTACAAGTTCGTCTACTGTTCCGTAGTACGAGCGTGGATCTACCGCAAGCACAGTAGTATAGTTGTTTGTCAGCAAAGGCAAAATAGCATTTGCATAAGAGTCTTTTATAACAAGTACCGTTTTTCCGTTTGCAACATTCGTATTTATTTCAGCAAGAGAATGGTCACCGCCCATAAATACGCTGTATTTAGGTGTACCATCAGGTGCAACGTAAATTCTGCTGTTATACTCAACCACTTCACCATTTTCCATAGTAGATGCTTTTACTGTATAGTTGGTATCGCCCTCAAACCACTCAATAGTATCGGGCTTATTTGCAAGGCTTGTATCATTCGCCTGGTTATATAAAAATCCCAAAAAGCCATCGGCAGTTTTCAATTTTAAAGACGAAAGTTCTGCAGGTGTATAACCTGCCGCTTTTACAAACTCTTTATACGCAAGGTATGCACCTCTCTGCGTCCAATGGTGGTCTGTGCGGAAGTATATATAATCGCCTGCGTTTTCTTTCATAACATCATATGCGTTTACTTTGATAACATCATTAGAAATCGCCCCATAAATTCTGTCTATGGCGTCTTTCTGACTATCGGAAGATTTAGCATAAATATCAGCGGCAAATTCAATCTGTGTAGGAATGAGCATTGAATAAACTTTCGCTTTGCCCGAGAATGCGTCTGCATATTTATTAACCGCCTCAGCATATGCCGCACCGCTTTGGGGATGATCTTTATATATTTCCATAATACGATCGCTGAGCACAAGTAAACGTGAACTTTCGTCACTCTCTCCGCCTGCGCCGAGGTCTTTTTTTACAGACACGATATTACCAAGATTAGTTTTAATGCCCTTGAACTCATTCACCTTGGACGAAAATGCGGTGAACATACTGCGCATACCAACATTATCTGCAAGATATTCTTCAAACTCACGCGAGAATGTTCCAGAAAACAAAGTGTTAGAGTTAAACTCAGGGAATTCTTTCAAAGTTCTGTTTTCGTTTATAGCGCTTTGCTCGTCTTTAGGCATTACAACGCCTATCACAAAAAATGCAAGGAGCAATGCCACAAAAACGGAAATTGTAATTTTTGTTTTCATCACAATACCCCTTTCTTAAAATCTAAAATACAAAAACGGATTATATGTAGAGCCCACCAATAAGGTAAATGAAATTATAAGAACAACAACAACGAGTAACGGTGAGCACACAGTACCGATTACCGGATATTTTTCTGTAATTTTAATATACATATTTTTGGGGTACGGAGTTGAAGATACAAAAAGAAGAACAAGCAAAATAATA
>JAZSBW010000222.1:0-3148 GCA_045602585.1 Clostridia bacterium | reverse complement strand
TTTCGAGAGCGAATACAATCGGGCAAATGCCTTTTTATCCATGAAAAACTCCTTCTGATAAAATTCCGCAAAGGGTAAGTTCTGTACCAAAAACTTCCGAATTTTCTAATGTTTACTTCGCCTATACATTTTGAACTACGGTGGATTTCTACCGCTTTTGCGATTATGTTTTCCCGTTTTATATTGCGGTCAAACTTATATTGATTATCACCTATAATAGTGTAGGTATCGCTATTGATTTCCACAATTCTGTGGAGAGCAATTTTGCCGTTAGCCTTTCTGAAAAGGACAACGTCGTATAAGAATAAATTCTCTGCTTTTTTTAAAAGAACGCAGTCACGTTCGTTTCTGAGCATCGGCATCATGCTAACGCCTTTAACTTCAAGTTTTACGCATCCGCCGGCAGAAACAATCTCGTAAATAACAGGGGCCATGTCCTGTATGGATTTGCGAGAAATATTGTCATTCATCGTCAATCAATCCGTGTTCTTTTAAAAGATTTACAAATTCGGCTGTATCAGCATTTGCAGTATCTGCATCAATACCATATTCAGCCGCTAATGCTACAGAGAGTTCATTAGAATTTTTAGTTTCCTGAAGTTGATTCCAAAGAAATGCACCAGATTCGTTTAAAGAAATAACCGCACCAAAATCAAGATAATTGTCACCGGTAGGAACAACTATATAATCTCCGGCAATTTCCCTTAATGTAAATCCGCTTTTCAACTTCATAAGATTTCTCCTGTAACATTATTGTAAAATAAAAAATTATACTAATATACATAATCATTATACAATCAAAAATCAAATAAATCAATACCGTTTTTCAATAAAAAATATAATTGTGAAAAATGCTTCAATTCCCTAGAACGTTTTGTGATTTTTATACAAATTGACCTTAAGATATTGGTCATAATAGCCGATTTTTTATTAATTATCAAACAAATTATAAAATCGTGTTTTTTCTTGACCTTTACTGCTGTAAATAGTATAATATTATGTATTAAATGACATCATATTAGTAAAATTACCTGCGAGGTTTCAGTATGGAAAGAAAAGAAAAAGTATTGGCTTTTATCTGCGACGAGGCATATGTGCCATGCACATTTGCCGATATTGCTGCACTTTTAGCCGTACCTAAAAGTGATTTTGACGCACTTGCAGAAATTCTTTCTTCTTTAGAAGCAAGCGGTGATATTGTTAAAACTAAAAAAAGACGTTATGTGTCTGCAAAAAGTGTAGGATATGTTAAAGGTAAATACAGAGGAAATCAGCGCGGATTCGGATTTGTGATTTGTGAAGATGATGATGACGTGTTTATTCCTGCATCTTCCACTCACGGTGCTATGAACGGCGATACCGTTCTTGTGAGCATAACCTCACGCAGTAAAAAAGATAAAAAACGCGAGGGTGAGGTTATACGGGTTATTGAACATTGTAATAATGTGATTGTGGGTAGATTTGAGCGTGAACGAAATTTTTCTTTTGTTATACCTGATGATGCCAAAATCACAAATGATATTTTTATTCCTAAAAGTAAAACGCTTAATGCTAAAAATGGACACAAGGTCGTTGTTGAAATCACTAAGTGGAGTGACGGAACACGCAATCCTGAGGGAGAAGTTACTGAAATTTTAGGTTTTCCGTCACAAGTTGGTGTAGATATCCTTTCTGTAATGAAGCAGTATGATTTAACCGAAGATTTTCCAAAATCAGTTTTGGAAGAAGCGAAATCATTGGATTGCAATATCAGTGATGAAGATATAAAAGGCAGAACGGATTTTCGTAGTAAAAAAGTATTCACTATAGATGGTGCTGATGCAAAAGATTTGGACGACGCTGTTTGCGTTGAAAGGCACGAAAATGGGTATACTTTAAGCGTTCATATTGCCGATGTAACGCATTATGTACGTGAGGGCAGTGCTCTTGATAAAGAGGCCTTTAAAAGAGGAACAAGCGTATATCTTGCTGATAGAGTTGTACCTATGTTGCCGAAAGAACTCTCTAATGGCATATGTTCGTTAAATCCAAAAGAGGACAGACTTACTCTTTCGGTTATTATGGAAATTGATTTTAACGGTAATGTGAAATCACATTCAATTGAACGCGGAATCATTAAAACGGTTGAACGAATGACTTATGATGATGTTACTGCTATACTTGAAGGCGATAAAAAACTTTCCGATAAGTATGTATATATAAAGGAAGATATTTTTCAAATGGCAGAACTTTCTGCTGTTTTAAAAAAGAAAAGAGAAAATAGAGGAAGCATTAATTTTGATTTTCCCGAAGCAAAAATTGTTTTGGATGATAAAGGCAAGCCAACGGATATTTATAAATATCGCCCTACGATTGCACATGGAATTATAGAAGAATTTATGCTTATTTGCAATGAAACAATTGCACAGCATTTTTATTGGCTTGAAGCACCGTTTGTATATCGTGTTCATGAAAAACCATCTATGAAAAAACTGACAGCATTCAACGATTTTCTCCGTAATATGTCGTTTAAAATTAAAGGCGGAGAAGACGTTCAACCCAGAGAATTTGCAAATCTTTTGAATAAAATAGACGGAACACCTATGGAAAACATAATCAGTCGTGTTATGCTTCGCTCTCTAATGAAAGCAAAATACTCTCCCGAAAATATGGGACATTTTGGATTAGCATTCAATTATTATTGTCATTTTACATCGCCTATACGCAGATATCCCGACCTTGCAATCCACAGAATCATTGAAGAGTATCTTGTAAGCACACCATCAAAGCAACGTCAGGATAAACTGCATCAGTTTGTCGCATCGGCGGCACTTCATTCCAGCGAGATGGAATTAAATGCGCAAGTGGCTGAGCGTGAGGTTGAAGATCTTAAAAAATCACAGTATATGGTAGATAAAATAGGCGAAAGATTTGATGGTGTTATATCATCAGTTGCATCGTTTGGTTTCTTCGTCGAGTTGGATAACACAGTAGAGGGGTTTGTGCGTGTTGCTGATTTAAAAGATGATTACTATATATATGATGAAAAAAATCTTACTTTAACAGGTGAACATAATAAAAAAGCATATAAAATAGGCGACAATGTCCGCGTTGAGGTAGCATCAGTTAATACTGCTCTGCGTGAGATAGACTTTACATTAGTATATGA
>JAZSBW010000221.1:0-6737 GCA_045602585.1 Clostridia bacterium | reverse complement strand
TCTTATAGGATTGCCCGGTCAGGCAAATTATTCTGCATCTAAAGCAGGTATAATTGGCCTGACAAAAGCGGTAGCAAAGGAACTCGGCGCTAAAAACGTGTGTTGCAATGCCATTGCACCCGGTTTTATCGCTACGGATATGACTAAAGACCTCGGCAGTGAAGAAGAGTTTTTAAAATCCATTCCTTTAAAAAGATTGGGTAAACCGCAGGACGTTGCAGAACTTGCCGCATTTCTGGCAAGCAGTGCGTCTGACTACATAACAGGCGAAGTTATCCGCATTGACGGCGGATTGGCTATGTAAGGAGGAATTAACGGTGAAAAGAGTAGTAATTACAGGTCTTGGTGCAATCACTCCCGTTGGCTGTACGGTTGATACTTTCTGGGAAAGTTTAAAAAACGGCAAAAACGGAATTGATTTTATAACCAAGTTTGACACAGAGGGATTTACCGCCAAACTGGCAGGTGAAGTTAAAGATTTTGACCCGCTTTTATATATGGAAAAAGGCGATGTGCGCAGAACAGATAAGTTTGTTCAGTATGCAGTTGCTGCCGCTGTTCAGGCGGTTGCAGACAGCAACATCGCAGAAAATATTGCGCCTGAGCGCTTTGGTGTGTATTTTGGCACAGGTATCGGCGGAATGGACACATTTATTGCTGAACATAACAGCCTTTTAAACAGAGGTCCGCAGAGGGTTTCTCCCATGTTTATCCCCAAGATGATTTCCAATATGGGCGCAGGTAATGTTGCAATCAAAGTTGGTGCTAAAGGTCCTTGCATAAGTGTGTCTACTGCGTGTGCATCGGGTACTACTGCCATTGGCGAGGCATACAGAGCAATTAAAGGCGGCTATGCCGATGCCATAATTGCAGGCGGTGTAGAGGCTTGTGTAAATCCGCTTGCAGTAGCAGGATTTATAAACTGTATGGCGCTTTCCGAAAGCACCGACAAAGACGCGGCATCAGTTCCGTTTGATGCAAGAAGAAGCGGATTTATAATGGGTGAGGGCGCAGGTGCGCTTATCGTTGAGGAATATGAGCACGCAAAGAAAAGAGGCGCTAAAATCTATGCCGAGGTAAAAGGCTACGGTAGTACTTGCGACGCTTTCCACGTAACTGCTCCCGATGATAGTGCAGAAGCCTCTGCGCGTGCTATTGCAGATTGCTATAAAGAGGCAGGTGCAGACTTTAACCCCGAAAACATTTATATTAACGCACACGGCACCAGTACACCGCTTAACGATAAGACCGAAACAAAAGCAATTAAAAATGTGTTCGGTGAAGATGCGTATAAATTACACGTAAGTTCAACCAAATCGATGACAGGGCATTTGCTCGGTGCGGCAGGCGCGGTAGAGGGTATTGCCGCAGTTTTAGCAGTACGTGAAAATATTATCCCCCCCACAATCGGCTACAAAGAAGCAGACCCCGAGTGTGACCTTGACTACACCCCCAACACAGCGCTTAACACTCAGGTTGATATTGCGCTTTCAAACTCATTGGGATTTGGCGGTCATAATGCTTGTGTGGCATTTACTAAATGCGAGGGGTAAGTTATGGATAAAGAACAGTTGAAAAATATTTTACCGCATCGTGACAATATGCTTTTGTTAGACGAAGCGGAATGTATAGACGGCATTGCATACGGAAAAAAATCAATCGTTGGTGATGAATGGTTTTTAAAGGGGCATTTCCCCGACAACCCCGTAGTGCCCGGTGTTATTCTTTGCGAAATACTTGGGCAATCTATATGCGTGTGCTTAGACGGCACTATCCCTGAAGACAAATTGCCTTATTTTACAGGTCTTGACAAGGTTAAATTCCGCAAGCCTGTAGTACCCGGCGATTTATTTGAAACCAAATGCGAGATTATCAAAATCCGCGAGCCGTTCTACTTTGCCAAAGGGCAAGGATTTGTAAACGGAAAATTGTGTGTAAGTGCGGAATTTTCGTTTGCTATAGCGGATAAAAACTAAACGGAGGACATTACCGTGAGTATATTTAATAACAAAATAAATTCTCCTGAAAAATGCACCTGTAAAAAGTGCGGGGCGGAGTTATCTGCCGCACAACTTTCAGAAAGCGCATATATTTGCCCGAACTGCGGTACATATATGCGCATGGGTGCATTTAAAAGGCTTGAACTTATTGCGGACAGCAAAAGTTTTAAAGAGATGGATAAATCAATGAAAAGCAAAAACCCATTGAATTTTCCTGATTATAATGATAAAATAGATAAAGCAATAACTGCCAGCGGTTTAAATGAGGGTGTTATTTGCGGAACTGCTAAAATTGACGGCAACCCGTGTGCAATCTTTATAATGGATTCTAACTTTATGATGGGCTCTATGGGAAGCGTTGTAGGCGAGAAGATTACACGTCTTTTTGAAAAGGCTACTGAAAAAAATCTTCCCGTTGTAGGTTTTTGCACATCGGGCGGTGCCAGAATGCAGGAGGGGATTTACTCCCTTATGCAGATGGCAAAGGTCAGTGGTGCAGTTAAGCGCCACAGCGACAGCGGTAATCTTTATATTGCCGTTTTAACCGACCCCACAACGGGTGGTGTTACGGCAAGTTTTGCAATGCTTGGTGATATTATTATGGCAGAGCCCAAAGCATTAATCGGCTTTGCAGGTGCAAGAGTTATCGAACAGACCACAGGCAAAAAACTGCCGGAAGGATTTCAGCGTGCAGAGTTTATGCTTGAACATGGCTTTATAGATATTATAGAAGAGCGTCAGAGATTAAAATACACAATCTCAAAACTTCTTAAAATGCATAGTCATGTAGAATGAAAGGTCAGGTGATAATTAATGTCAGGCAAAATTAAACCATACGAAAGGGTACAGGCCGCAAGAAGTAACGCAAGACCTTCCGGCGGATACTACCTTAACAGAATGATAGATAACTTTGTGGAATTACACGGCGACAGACGTTATGGTGAAGATGGTGCTATAGTGGGCGGTATAGGCTTTTTAAACGGCAGACCTGTCACCGCTATTGCAATGGAGAGAGGTACTACCATAGAAGAGCGTATGAAACGTCATTTTGGTTGCCCCACCCCCGAAGGATACAGAAAAGCGCTCCGCCTTATGAAGCAGGCAGAAAAATTTAAACGTCCTGTTATTTGCTTTATAGGCTGCTCCGGTGCATACTGCGGTGTAGATGCAGAAGAACGCGGTCAGGGTGAGGCTATTGCCGAAAACCTTTTTGAAATGATGGGTCTTAAAGTCCCCGTAATTTCGGTTGTTGTGGGCGAAGGCGGTTCAGGCGGTGCGCTTGCACTTGGTGTTGGCGATACTGTCGTTATGCTTGAAAATGCCGTTTATTCGGTTATTTCGCCCGAAGGATGCGCGTCAATTCTGTGGAAAGATTCTGCAAAAGCAGCAGAAGCGGCAGAGGCACTTAAACTTACTGCGTATGACTTGCACAAATTCGGTGCGGTAGAAAAGGTTATTGAAGAAAAGGGCAAAACCTCCGAAGAAATTTGTGATGACCTTAAAGCATTTATAGTAAAAGAACTTGATTCAAAACGTGGCAAATCCACAAAAGATTTGCTTGACGCAAGATATAATAAATTCCGTAAGATGGGTGTATATTAATTATGTTTGTTAAAGAATACGAGTTTCGCTATGGCGACCTTGACAAAAATGGTAATATCAAAATAAGCACGTTGCTTGATGTGTTGCAGGATGCCGCTACAAGACATTCTGCATATGTGGGGTATGACAGCGTTAAACTTGCAGAAATTAAAATCGCATGGCTTTTAGAGGGCTGGCGTGTGCGCATTATATCTCCTCTTGACGGATATAGCAATGCAACTGTCAAAACGGGCATTATGAACCTTAAATCGTGCGAGTCTGAACGTTGTTACGAGGTGTGGCAAAACGGTGAACTTAAAATAATTGCAACTGCTGATTGGTTTACTGTTAATACTGAAAAGATGCGCATTACACGTATTCCACAGGAATGTATAGACGCATTTGATAAGGTTGACGAGCCCGATAACGGCTTGCATTTTGAAAGATTTAAGCCTGAAGCCGAAATAGATGTTATAGATACGCGAACAGTTGAAAACCGCGACCTTGATACGAACAATCATTTAAATAATGTGAAATCTGCAGAGATAGTTTTGAATTATCTGTCTGATTGTTTTTATCCTACAGAATTTACCGTTCGTTACCGCAAGGAATTAAAAAAAGACGAAAAAATTGATATATGCCACAAAACTATTGGCGGCGGACATTGTTATGAAATCAAAAACGAAAATGGCGAAGCGTGCGTTATGGCGCATATAAAGTGCGATTAAATGGCACGTATAATAATTCAATAAAGTACCTTAAAGCAACCGAAAGGTTGCTTTTATTGTTAACAATTTATCGCTTGACTGCTCCTGATATATGATATATAATGATAAAAAACATTTAAGCAGGTAAATACAATGAAAAAAGAAAAAATAACTAAATTTTCGGACTTTGTTTATTATTATAAGTGGCACGTTATTGTTTTGGTTGTACTGGTTATCGTGTTGGCATCGAGTTTGTACAGTTGTGCTACAAAGGTTGAGGACGACCTTGTTGTAAGTGTGCTTATAAGTAACTACGCATCTTCCTCTGCTTCTGAAAATATCAGTGCTGATTTGTGTGAGGCAGGCATAATCCCCGATATAGACGGCGATGGCATCTGCAAGACATATGTTAATATTGTTACAATGCCATTGGAAGCACAGAGCGAAGCAGACATGGCGGCAGGATATCAGGCGATGATTGCTATGGCGGCAGACGATTCAATGCTGTTTTTAGTAGATGAAGATTTGCTGGAGATGTACGAGGAGCAGGGCGCTTTCGGCGATATATCCGACAAGGCTGAAAAATACGGCTTTACCGAGGACGAAGTTTATATTGCAGAAGACGGTGCTTTAATGGGATTAAGTCTTAAAGATAACGAATATCTTGAAAGTAAAGGTATCCTCACAGATACTTTGTACGCTTGTTTCAGACCCATTCCCGAGGGGGAATTAGAAGAAGATGTGCTCGCCAAAATTAAGGCGGCAGATGATATACTGGAATTTATTTTGGATAAATAATCACAGCAGACGGCGGTGACACAATGGAGAAAAGCAAAAAATGCATTAACTGCGGAGAACAGGACGAACTTATCTGCCAGTATTGCCGTACAAAAGATATGGCACTCCGTGACGAAATATTTGAGAATTATCAGTACCTTGCACGGGTTATTGCCAAACGGTATATGAACAAAGGCATTGAGTATGACGACCTGTTTCAGGTGGCATCTATGGGACTTGTGCTTGCAATTGACAGATTCGACTGTGAACGTGGTGTAAAATTCTCAACCTTTGCAATGCCTACCATTATGGGAGAGGTTAAAAGGTATTTCCGAGACAAAGGTTTTATAATAAAACTTCCCAGAAAACTTTATGAGGTTTTCCGCAAAGCAGACAGAATACGTATGATTCACGAGCAACAGGAGGGCAGTATACCAACTGTTGATGAGATAGCATCTGCACTTAAAATTGCCGATAAAGATGTGGCAGAATCTTTACGTTATGCCGATATTGTCAATATGCGTTCGTTGGAGGATACCGTTTATAATGATGACTTCAGTCTTTCACAAATAATCGGTGTGGAGGAAGATAGTTTCCTTATGATTGAAAATCATGATTTTCTGTGTGAGAGTATGCGCAAACTTACAAGTGATGAAAAGCGCCTTATTTTTGACAGATACTATAAAGGTAAAAGTCAGAAAGAGGTTGCCGAGGGGCTTGGCGTTTCGCAGATGCAGGTATCACGGCTTGAAAGAAAGGTGCTCGGCAAACTGAAATCAATGTATGTACATTAAAGTGGAATTATTAATACTAAAAAAAGGATATATTTTTGCATAAATATACTCAGGCAAAAATATATCCTTTTTTAATTACTATTAATTAAAATATTCTTCGGGGTTTACGCTTCTGCCGTCTTTTATAACCTCAAAGTGCAGGTGCGCCTCGTCAGCGATTTCAAATTCAGCGGTATCGCCCACCACACCTATTGCATCGCCCGATTCAATGGTTTGTCCTATACTTACCATTTCTGTTGATGCAAGGTTAGAGTATTTTGTGGAAAAACCATTGCCGTGCTCAATTACTATGGTTACTCCGCAGGCTGTGTCTGTATAGCACTCGCTGACCTCACCTTTTGCAGAGGCGATAACTGTTGTGCCTATAGGGGCGGATATATCAATGCCCTTATGCAAGCGCCAGTCTTCCATTGTTTTGGAGTAGGAAAGTTCGGTATCGCTGTGTTTTTTTAATATATCGCCACCAACGGGTGATATAAGACTTGTTATCGGTGCGGCAACAGGAACCGCTATCTCTTCCTCGGTTTCATCAATGGGAATAACATCGTCACTTTGCCATTGTGCCTCTTCAACCGTTGGCATTGCAGGCTCTGTTTCGGGTACGGTTTCCGGAATTGACGCTACATGGATGGGTATTTGTTCGGGGATAGTAGATGTCACCTGAGGCGGCTTTGTTTCCAGTTTGTCTATAGCATCATTTCGTGTGCGCATTATATACGCAGTTGTGCCTACTGTTACTATCGCCACAAAAAGTATGGTGTAAAAAACACCGCCGCCTTTTGATTTGTTTTCTTTGCCATTGGCGGTTTTAAGTATGATTTTCTTCATCGGAAAACACCTCCGTCAGTATTATTTCCGCAATTTACCATTTTATACAT
>JAZSBW010000220.1:0-4963 GCA_045602585.1 Clostridia bacterium | reverse complement strand
AACTTCGCAGTGATTTAGGAATTACTTACGATTTGGATGTTATCCGCTTAATTGATTGCTTCCGTTCTATTGGCTTATACGTAGGCAGTGTGGTTATGACTCGCTTCAGTGGACAAGCCACTGCAATTGCATTTCAAAAACGTCTTGAGACACTTGGTATTAGGGTATACCGCCACTACTCTATCGATGGTTATCCATCTGATATTCCTAAAATTGTAAGCGATGATGGTTATGGAAAAAACGAATATATTGAAACTACAAAGGAATTGGTAGTTGTAACTGCACCCGGTCCCGGAAGCGGAAAAATGGCAACTTGCCTTTCTCAACTTTATCATGAACAAAAGAAAGGTATACAATCAGGATTTGCCAATTTTGAAACATTCCCTATCTGGAATCTTCCGCGTACTCACCCGGTTAACCTTGCATATGAGGCTGCAACTGCAGACTTAAACGACGTTAATATGATTGACCCGTTTCATTTGGATGCTTATGGTGAGACAACAGTAAATTATAACAGAGATGTAGAAATTTTCCCTGTTGTTAAGGCTATGCTTGAAGACATTTTAGGTGCTTGCCCATATAAATCACCTACCGATATGGGAGTAAATATGGCAGGAAACTGCATTATTGATGATGAGATAACTAAAACCGCATCAAAACAAGAAATTGTAAGAAGATATTACACTGCATTATGTGACCAAAGAAAAGGAATATTAACAGACGATGATGTTGTTATGAAACTTGAATTACTTATGAAAAAAGCAGGTGTAACAACAAACGACCGTGCCGTTATAGGTCCTGCTC
This sequence comes from Clostridia bacterium, assembly GCA_045602585.1. Lineage (GTDB taxonomy): Bacteria > Bacillota > Clostridia > UMGS1810 > UMGS1810 > SIG455. Next base: position 4,159 of record JAZSBW010000220.1, on the reverse strand, counting down.
TTCAAAAATCTGCTATTACTGGTGCTCCTGCTGCGGCATTAGAACTACCTGATGGAAAAATCATCACCGGAAGAACTTCTGAACTTTTAGGTGCTGCTGCGGCACTATTGCTTAATGCATTAAAAGAACTTGCCGGACTTGACGATGCTATCCACCTTATTTCACCTGTAATTATAGAACCAATCCAGCATTTGAAAACTGACCATTTAGGTAACAGAAACCCCAGATTACACACTGATGAAGCGCTGATTGCCCTTTCTATATGCGCACCGACTGACGAAAATGCAGAACTTGCTATGGAGCAATTAAGTAAATTGCGGGGATGCGAACTTCATTCATCTGTAATACTTTCTTCTGTAGATGAAAATGTATTACGCAGACTCGGGATTAATGTTACTTGTGAGCCTGTTTACCAAAGTAAAAAAACAATACAATAAAAAAATGACTCATTCAATTGAATGAGTCATTTTTTTATATCAGAGTTTATTTCTTTGAATTTTTCCGCTTACTGTTTTTGGTAAACTGTCTTTAAATTCGACAATTCTTGGATATTTATATGGCGCGGTTTTATCTTTTACATAATTCTGTATTTCTTTTTTAAGTTCTTCTGTAGGCTCTGTACCGTTTACCAGAACAATGCTGGCTTTAACAATTTGACCTCTTACTTCATCAGGAACGGCAGAAACACCACACTCAAGTACATATGGTAATTCCATAATAACACTTTCGATTTCAAAAGGACCAATACGGTATCCGGAAGACTTAATAACGTCGTCAATACGTCCTACATACCAATAGAAGCCGTCTTCATCACACCATGCAACGTCACCTGTATGGTAATATCCATCGTGCCATACTTCACTTGTTTTTTCCTCATCACCATAGTATCCGGTAAATAAACCGCAAGGTGCTCCGTCTTTAACATTGATAACGATTTCTCCGGATTCACTTGTTTTAACAGGATTACCATCAGCATCATGAAGTTCAACTTTATATATAGGAGCAGGTTTGCCCATAGCACCAATTTTATGAGGCTTGCCTACAAGATTGCCTATAATCATTGTGCTCTCTGTCTGTCCAAAGCCTTCTTTAATCTGAAGCCCTGTAGCCTTTTCAAACTGACGATAAACCTCCGGATTAAGAGCCTCACCTGCTGTTGTCATATGGCGAACTGATGAAAAATCATATTTTGAAATATCCTGCTTAATCATCATACGCAGCATTGTTGGGGGCGCACAGAAAGTTGTAATATGGTGTTTTGCAAACATTGGTAATATTTCAGATGCATCAAAGCGGTCAAAATCATATACAAATGTTGCAGCCTCACAAAGCCATTGTCCATAAAGTTTACCCCACATAGCCTTTGCCCAACCTGTATCTGAAATTGTAAAATGTAAGCCGTCGGGGTCAACATTATGCCAATATTTAGCAGTGTGGAAATGTCCTAAAGGATATTTATAGTTGTGCGTAGCAATTTTGGGATAACCTGATGTACCGGAAGTGAAATACATAAGCATAGTATCATCACCGCATGGAGAGTCATCAGTACGGTCAAAGTGTGAACTAAACCGTTTGTATTCTTCATCAAAGTTTCTCCAACCTTCTCTGTTTTCGCCTACGATCATTTTATTAATAAGCATCGGGCATTTTTTAGCAGCAATGTCAACCTGATTTGCTACCTCACCATCAGCTGTACACACAATAGCGCTTACGCCTGCAGAATTAAATCTATACTCAAGGTCATGTTCCTGTAACTGATCAACTGCTGGAATTGCAATTGCGCCAAGTTTGTTAAGACCAAGCATTGCTATCCAGAATTGATAGTGGCGTTTTAAAATAAGCATTACTCTGTCGCCTTTTTTGATTCCGAGTGAAGCAAAATAATTAGCACATTGACTTGAGGCTTTTCTCATATCTGTAAAAGTAAAACGTCTTTCAGTTTTATCCTTATCTATATGAAGCATAGCAAGTTTGTCAGGCTCACGTCTTGAAAGTTCATCAACAAGGTCAAATGCAAAGTTGAATTTTTCAGTATTCTTAAATTCTATAGAAATCGGTGTACCTTTATCATCTTCAACCACATCAATAAAGTTATGATAGATTCTGTCTTTTGTATCTCTGTGAATTGAGCCTATAATCTGTTCGGTAGAAACAACATCAGAAGGTGCTTCTGCTCCATCAATATCTGCTCTTAAAACGATAGCATAGAACTTACAGTCTTTGCCATTAACAGCGATCATACCATGCGGAGTGTCACTATTATAATAGATACTGTCGCCGGGGCCGAGGACTTCTTTATGCTCACCTATCTGAACCATAAGATGTCCCTCAATAACAATATCACATTCCTGACCTGAGTGAGTTGTAAGTTCAATATCTTTATTTTGTGCGTCCTCATCATATGCACTTACAACAAAAAGAGGTTCAGCAATACGATTCTTGAAAGCGTATGCAAGGTTATGATAAATCATACCATGTGCTTTTGCAATTTGCTGCCCTGCACCTGCACGTGTAACTGTATAAGATTTAAGGTTAGGACTGTAACCTTCTATAATATCTGTAACATTTACTCTTAATGCAGCTGCACAACGATAAATAAAAGCAAAGTTGAGGTCTGATTCACCATTTTCGCACTTTATGTACTCTTCAACAGAAATACCTGTTTTTTCCGCCATTTCCTGTGTGGTGTAATTTTCAATCTCACGCAGTTCGCGGATACGCTCGGCCATTTCTTTAATTTTGAGATTGATATCTCTTGAGTTTTCCATAGTAAAAAATTCTCCTTTGTTATGAGGCAAAAAAAATCTCGCCTCAAAGTATAGTAAAAATCTTTGAGACGAGTGTAATTCACCCGCGGTACCACTCAAATTGCGCATAATACGCGCCACTCTCAGGGTCAAACAACCCATATGCATTAACGCAGCAATCACGGGGAAGTTCTACTAACAAAACTGCTTTCTTCCTCCCAGCTCAGAAGCTCCAAACATATTCCATCCCTTATGACTCGCACCAACCGTCACTTCTCTTTAAAGTTCAAATGAATATGTACTCTCCGTCAAAGCCTTTATTCTACATAAATATATCATATTAATTTTAATATGTCAAGCATTTACATATAAAAAGTTTAGTTTAATAACCGCACAATATAAAAAATACAAGTGCCTGTACAGACACTTGTATTTTCACGGAGAAGGAGAGATTTGAACTCTCGCGCCGGTTTCCCGACCTATACCCTTAGCAGGGGCACCTCTTCACCAACTTGAGTACTTCTCCATACTCTGACTGCCATGATGATATGAAACAGTCATTTAGATATAAAAAAACGGAGAGGCAGAGATTCGAACTCTGGGTGCTTTCGCATCACTAGTTTTCAAGACTAGCTCCTTAAACCACTCGGACACCTCTCCAAAAGACTACGTTAGATATAATAGCACATTTTTACTCTCGTGTCAACACTTTTTTCATGTTTTTTTCAACTTTTTTAAAAATAAATTTGTTACAAGTAATATTGCACCACTCCTTTCATATACATATATAAATCAAACTTGTACAGTTGAAGGAGGAAATTCACTATGAGTGATTACAATGTGTACAAAGATATTGCCACAAGGACAGATGGCAATATCTATATTGGTGTTATCGGACCGGTAAGAACGGGAAAATCAACTTTCATTAAGAAATTTATGGATTCTCTTGTTATTCCACACATAGATAACGCTTTCAAACGGGAACGCGCAAAGGACGAATTACCACAAAGCGCTGCCGGCAGAACTATTATGACCACTGAGCCTAAATTTATCCCAAATGAAGCCGTAGAAATTGAACTGTCAGATAATGCGAAATTCAAAGTGAGAATGATTGACTGTGTTGGTTACATAGTAAACTCTGCAATGGGTCACATAGAAAACGATGCACCAAGAATGGTCAAGACTCCTTGGTTTGAAAACGAAATCCCGTTTGCTCAAGCAGCTGAAATAGGAACAAAAAAAGTAATAACTGACCATTCCACCATCGGTATTGTTGTAACGACCGACGGAAGCATATCTGATATCGAACGCAGTGAATATCTTGAAGCCGAAAACAGAGTTATTACAGAACTCAAGGAAATCGGCAAGCCTTTTATAGTGTTAGTGAACTCTACAAATCCTGAAAGCAATTC
>JAZSBW010000219.1:0-10561 GCA_045602585.1 Clostridia bacterium | reverse complement strand
TCAACAAGACCGGTATTGTTAATTTTACCGCCTACAGCAAATACTTTTGTACCTTTGCTCTTTTCAGTACCGATTGTGTTAAACCAATCCGCGCCGTTATTAATAATAGCAGTAATATTTGCATAAGTTTCTACGTTATTCAAAAGTGTGGGTTTCTGCCACAAACCTTTGATTGCAGGGAACGGAGGACGGGGACGGGGCTCACCACGGTGACCTTCGATACTGGTCATAAGAGCAGTTTCCTCACCGCAAACGAACGCACCTGCACCAAGACGCAGTTCCATATCAAAGTTAAAGTCTGTACCAAAGATGTTTTTACCAAGCAGACCGTATTCTCTTGCCTGCTCAATAGCAATGTTAAGACGTTTTACAGCGATTGGGTACTCAGCACGGATATATACGAAACCTCTGTCAGCACCTACTGCATAAGCAGCGATAGCCATGGCCTCTATAAGTGAGTGCGGGTCACCTTCAAGAACAGATCTATCCATGAACGCACCGGGGTCACCCTCGTCGGCATTACAAGCAACGAATTTCTGATCACCTGCAGCATCAGCAGTAAACTGCCATTTCATACCGGTTGAAAAACCTGCACCACCACGGCCGCGCAGACCGGATTTTTTGATTTCGTCGATTACTTCCTGTGGTTTCATTTCAGTTAAAACTTTACCCAGTGCTTTGTAACCGTCATAAGCAATATATTCTTCAATGTCTTCGGGGTTAATAACACCACAGTTACGCAATGCGATTCTGTGCTGGTTTTTATAGAAGTCAACCTCATTAAGTGATTTAACACCGTCACCCTCTGTAAGAGTTTCTTTGTAAACAAGACGTTTAACAACTCTACCCTTTAAGAAGTGTTCTTCAACGATTTCAGGAATATCCTCGGGAGTAACCATACTATAGAATACACCCTCGGGATATACAATCATAATAGGACCTAAAGCGCAAAGACCGAAGCAACCGGTTCTTACAACTTTAATTTCATTTTCAAGATTTTTTTCTTTAAGGCTTGTTTCAAGCGCGTTGATAATCTTTTCACTTCCGGAGGAAGTACATCCGGTACCACCGCAGACAAGCACGTGTGCTCTTGCTAATTCCATTTTAACGTAATCCTCCTTCTATTATTTCTCAGAGCCGATTGTAAACTCTGTAACAACATTGCCGTTTACAATATGCTCGTTAATTACACGAACTGCTTTTGCAGCATCCATCTTAATGTATGTGGTTTTAGCACCGTCAGCACCGTAAACCTCAACGATGGGCTCATATTTGCACATACCTACGCAACCTGTCTGAGTAACATATGCATTGGTAATGTTTCTTTTTTCAATCTCTTCCATCATGGCAGTAAGAACAGGGCGTGCACCTGCTGCAATACCGCAGGTAGCCATACCTACAACTATTCTTGTGTTGCCATCTTCACCGGCTTCGTTTCTTACGTTTATTTTATTTACCATTCTGTTTCTGATTTGTTCAAGTTCAGCCAAACTTTTCATATCAATATCCTCCTGTTAGGTTATTCATATATTTCCTGCAGTCCCTCTTCAATGTAGCCGTTAATCCATGCCATCACATCGGGGGCAGTTATGGCAACATCGCCTAAGATTTCCTTAACCTGTATGGTGGAAAACTCAAACACATTGCCGTTAAAATCATGCCTGTACACAAAATCCGTACTTTCGCTTCCGCTTACCAGTGTAACCATAGTAGATGCCATATCGCCCAAAGGCTGGCGGTCAATACTGTCACGTACGAACTCAGCCGTTACAACCGTGCCCTCTCCCACTTTGGAGGTTATATCAAATGCTCCTCCGGTAAGTTCGGCAGCAGTTTTAAAAAGCGACAGCCCCATACCGACCTTACGGGTGGTACGTGTAGTTTTAAAAGGGTCTGTAACACCTTTTAAAAATTCTTTGTCCATTCCGCAGCCATTATCGGTTATGGTGATTTTAATCACATTCTGCGCGGTGCTTTCTGTTATATCCACTTTAACAAGACTCGCTCCTGCCTTAGTGGAATTTTTAACGATATCTAAAATGTGTAAGGATAACTCTGTCATATTAATCCATATATTTAGCCAGAATACCCTCAACGTCGTCTACTACCAAACGTCCGTAAACATCGTCGTTAACAGTAAATACAGGTGCCAGACCGCACGCACCAATACAACGTGTAGCCTCTAAAGAGAACTTACCGTCTGCTGTACATTCGCCAACGTCAATGCCGATAATCTGCTTAATTTTTTCAAGTATATCGCCGGAGCCTTTAACATAGCATGCAGTACCAAGGCACACACCGATTTTATACTTACCTTTGGGATTGATAGAGAACTGTGTGTAGAATGTTACAACACCGTAAATCTCTGAAACGGGAACCCCGATACCCTCTGAAATAACTTTCTGAACCTCCAGAGGCAGATAACCTATAATTTCCTGAACCTCGTGGAGAACAGGTATCAATGCGCCGTCGGTATCTTTGTACTTTGCAATGACCTGCTGTACCTTTTCTTCCTGCTCTTTTGTCATAACGAAAGCAGGAGTTGCTTTTTCGCTCATTTGTCATCCTCCTAATTTATTTTGATTGTTACTTTTTTAACAATATTACAAACATATTAATTATAACACAATATTCGTGGTATTTCCACTAATTTTTCAATTTTTTACTGCTTAAACTAATTATTATACATTATATACAAAATTACTGACCAAGAATGTCAATTATTACCTCAGCATTTAAAAAATCTGCCTCTAAAAAGTATTCTCTTTCCGATATATCCCACAGATAATGTGCGTCAGACGAGTGAATTATTTTAAATCTGTCCAGTCCCTTATCATCATACATACTATGTACTTTGTCAAGGTCTTTAACCTCTACTGTTTTAAAACCCCAGGCATCGTCTATAAAACCAAGGTTGGATATAACGCTGTATGCAGATTTATCTATATGTGCAGGGATTGCAACTCCTCCGAATTGGCGGGTAAGTTCTGCCACTTTGTCTACAGAAAGAGTTGTCGCCGTAACAAGCAAATTTTTCTCATACTCCACAATATTGTCGTCCTCGTCCATAATTGCCTGATGCCCGAATATATCGGGGCGATTTTTGATTTTTGGCAGATGCGATTTAACCTGTTCTTCCATTTTGAGCGCCGCATCGAGCGTCGGGAATATGCACACTATATGGCACTCCTCTGCACTTTCTACCTCCATCCCCGCAAGCACAAGCAGGTCTGTACCCTCTGCGCATTTTATACACGCAGCGACATTACGACAGGTGTTGTGGTCTGTAACGGCAATAACGTCAAGTCCCTTTAACACCGCCATATTAACAATGTTATTGGGTGTCATATCGTCATCACCGCATGGTGACAGCGCAGTATGGATATGTAAATCATACGCTATTTTCATAATAACTTTCCTATTGCAACAGCGGCATCAAAGGCGCTCATCTGCGTGCGCAGTATCACAACACCTTCGTTATTCGCTTTATCAATAACGCTGTTTTCAATATGCATCCCCTCAGCAATCAAAACACATGCCGCTTCGGTAAGCACGGCAACGGCGGCAATGTTTACATTTGTTTGAACGGTAATCCACACATCGCACGCTTCCACTTTAGACATAGCAAGACTTAAAAGGTCGCATACATAGCAACCGCATGGATTTTTACTGCTCATATCAACCTCTGTCAACACTTCTGCTGATGTTGCATTTACAATATCATTTAATGTCATATGTATCTCTCCTAATGCTTATCTATATTCATCATTTCCTGAGCAAGTCCGGCTATCTTTTCCCTCAACTTAAAGATGCAGTCGGTTTCTTTAGCAAAGCCGCGCACAATATCTTCAGAAAGTGTTCTGCAAGACGGCGAACCACACGAGCCGCAATCAAGTTTTGGAAGTTCGTCATAAATCTTTGACATTTGATCCATTTTCTGCATAGCAATTATTATGTCGTCGTCTAAATTCATAGCCGTATTTTGCACAACGGGGGTATCCCACATTACGTCTACACTTTCGGGGATAACCGCTTTTTTGTCCATTGTTGCACGCAGTTTTTTAATTCTGCTTTTGGCAACGAAATTGTTTTCCACATTAAGCGGACCGCCGACGCAACCGCCCACACAGGCAAGACCTTCGACGAAGTCGATATCGTTCATCTTTCCGTCTTCAATTGCCTCCATAACCTCTATTACATTATGTATGCCGTCAACGGCAATATAATTCTCAGTAGCAAGGCAAGATGCCTCACCGCCGCTGACTGCCCAGCAAACACCGTGAAAGTCCGCTTTTGAAAGTTCATCAAGACTTTCTTTGTTGCTCATGTGAGGCAATACCTTTAGGTACATATCTTTTATTGAAAATGTTCCGTTGATATACGTTTTAGCAGCACCAATCGGTATGTGCGCACAAGTTGCCTTTGCGGCACACGGTGTAATGAAAAATACTCCTATTTCCGCGTCGCTTAACCCTGTATGCTCTTTTGCAATTTCTCTTGCAAGCCTTGCCGCAAGATTCATAGGCGATATAACGGGCAGGATATGGTCAATAAGGCTTGGAAAACGTGAACATATAAGTTTTACAACCGTGGGGCACGCAGAACTTATAATAGGCTTTTCAAGTTCGCCCGTTTCCATAAGTTTGCGTGTTTCGTTTGTTATAATCTGTGCGGCATAGGCCACCTCAAATATGTCGTCAAAGCCAACTTTTTTAAGTGCGTTGAGTAATACATTTATATCTTTAACTTTGGCAAACTGCCCGTAAAACGTAGGTGCAGGCAAAGCAATGTTATATTTAAAGTCATTGAGTATTTCCAAAGAATCCGTTATGGCTTTTTTCGCATGATACGGACACACACGTATGCACTCGCCGCAATCTATACAGCGTTCTTTTATAATCTTTGCCTTTCCGTCACGCACACGGATAGCCTGTGTAGGGCAAAGTTTGATACAGTTTGTGCAACCGTGACATTTATCCTTATCAAGGGTAACTGAATGAAATATCTCGCTCATATATTCTTCCCCCTTGTTTTATTTTTTCATATTGACGTGCATCTCTATGGTAGTGCCCACGCCAACGACAGAGTCTACATTCATATAATCTGTGTATTTGCGCATATTGGGAAGACCCATACCGGCACCAAAGCCGAGATTGCGCACCTCGTCAGATGCGGTGGAGTATCCCTCCTGCATAGCTTGCTCAATGCTCGCTATACCGGGGCCTTTATCTTTAAGCAGAATTTTAACGCAATCAGGGGTAACCTCAACATCTATAGTTCCGCCGTCTGCGTGGATTACCATATTAATCTCGCCCTCGTACGTGGCAACGGCAACCTTACGCACAACATCAGGTGCAACACCCAGTTTACTGAGCACTTTTTTAATATTGCTGGACGCTTCGCCTGCTACGGAAAAATCCTCACCGTCAATATCAAAATGCAATTTGTATGAATTATCCGCCATAGGTTACACCTCCATTACCATTTTAATCCGGAATCATAAAGTTTTCCGCACGATATATACATAGGCAGATCAGTTGCCAGAACTGCTATGCCTGCTTCCTTTGCAAGTTGCAAAACCTCCTCTTCTGGCTCTTTTCCGCGCACAAAAACAATCGCCTTCATATCCATCATTTCAGCGGTACGCACCACCTGCGGATTTATAAGGCCTGTAAGCAACATACACTGGTCTTCAACAAATGCTAAAACATCACTCATAAGGTCACACGCATAGGCAGACAAAACCTCTGTTTCAAGCAAATCCTCACCGCAAAGAACTTTTGCATCAATAACATTTATTATATCTTTAAGTTTCATTTATTCTCTTCCTCTCTAAAAAACCTCAAAAGCACCCCACCACAGGCAAAATGAGCCTATGGCAAAGTGCTGTTTGCGCAAATTATTTAAGTACTACTCTGTGGAATACCTTTTTACCTTTTTTAATGATAACTTCGCCATCAGTAAAATCAGCAACAGTAACCATACGGTCAATAGCAGTAACCTTTTCACTGCCGATGCTTACACCGCCCTGCTGAACAAGACGTCTGCCCTCGCCTTTTGACGGAATTAAACCGCAAGTCATTAAGAGGTCGAGTATGTTGATGCCCTCGCCCATATCGTCTGCAGATATATCTGTGCTTGGCATATTGGCAGAACTTGCACCGCCGAATGCCGCCTCGGCAGCATCTTTGGCTTTAGTTGCTTCTTCTTCGCCGTGCACAAGTTTTGTAACCTCGAACGCAAGTATCTTTTTAGCGGTATTGAGTTCTGCGCCCTCAAGTTTTTCAAGTTCATGGATTTCTTCCATAGGAATAAATGTAAGAAGTTTTAAGCACTTGATAACATCGGCATCGTCAACATTGCGCCAATACTGATAAAATTCGTAAGGAGTTGTTTTTACAGGGTCAAGCCAAAGCGCACCGCTTTGTGTTTTACCCATTTTCTTGCCCTCGCTGTTTGTAAGGAGGGTAAACGTCATTCCGTAAACCTGTTTCTGGTCTTTTCTGCGGCAGAGGTCTATACCACCGAGGATATTCGACCACTGGTCGTCACCGCCCAGTTCAATCTTACAATCATACTTACGGCTGAGCATCAAAAAGTCGTAACTCTGCATAAGCATATAGTTAAATTCAAGGAAGGACAAACCTTTTTCCAATCTCTGTTTAAAGCACTCTGCAGAAAGCATTTTATTAACTGAGAAGCATGAGCCTATATCTCTTAAAAACTCAACGTAGTTAAGGTCTAAAAGCCAGTCAGCATTGTTGACCATAATCGCTTTATCATCAGAAAAATCTATAACTCTTGAAAGTTGCTCTTTGAATCTTTCGCAGTTATAGTCGATGATCTCTTTAGTCATCATCTGGCGCATATCAGTTCTGCCGGACGGGTCGCCTATATGACCTGTTCCGCCGCCCACAAGGGCAATTGGTCTGTGGCCGTGCATCTGCATATGGCGCATAACAACCATCTGCAAAAAGTGACCTACGTGCAAACTGTCTGCAGTGGGGTCAAAACCTATATAAAAGGTAACCTTTTCCTTACCGAGCAAATCTCTTATTTCTTCTTCGTGTGTTACCTGAGCAATCAAACCTCTTTCGCTCAGCACATCGTAAACATTTCTCATCAGTTTGTGTCCTCCCGTACAAGTACAATTATATACATATTAATTGTACCAGTAAAATCAAATAAATTCAAGTACTTCTTTAATAGTTTTTTCAATCACTTCGTCAAGTTTTGTAAAATCCATTGCGGGGATATAATATTTTTCAAGTTCGTCGTGATATTGCTTTGCATCGGCAATGGTTGAAACTGCACGTTTTATAAGTCGGTCAATCTCAGAAACGGAAAATTCGCGTTCGGATTTGTACGTTTCAAGAATATACTTGCTTGCAAACTCGTCAAAGTCAACCACCTCGCCTTTATCGAATGTATGATAGGTATTTGATACCGTAAAAGCAAGATTGAGTTTTGGTATAACAAGATGGTCAATGCGTTCATCAGGAGAAAACGGACAGTAATATGCTTCAACATCAAATCCCCTGTTCACTGCAATATCGCATATATGTGCAAGGCAGTCGGCGCAGTAGCCTTTTAATATATACGTTTTGTATCCGTCTAAAACAGTATCGGCAAAATTAACTAATCCCTTAGGTGTTATTCCGCTTGCAAAAAGTTTGCGTACATTTCCGCTAACCTCCGAAACAGGAATTTCGGCAAACTCCTGAAAGATTATGTTTTCTTCAAATATTGCGTGGACATTGCCTTTCATGCTCTTTGCATAGATGATATCTAAATCGTTCTGCAAAAGTTTTGCCGATGCAAGATACACATACGCACGTTTAAACTGTTCTCCGATTTTTTGATTTGTTTTTATAATCCCCTCTTTGTGGCGATTGAGTGCATCTGCGTCCCAACAATCGCCCATATAAAGTATCTGGTCTACTGCTCCGGGGGTTTTGGGGTCAACTATGTGGGGAGATGTGCCGTCTACAAATGCAATGTTTGCAGGTTTTATAATTACTCCGTCCAAAGAGTCAGGGTCGGACGAGCAATGCGCAAATTCAACATCTGCACCTTTTTTAACCGCCGCAGCGGCGATTTTTTTCATAAGAGTGGATTTGCCCGTACCGGGGCCTCCTTTTATGCAATAAATTTTACGTGCACTTTCCTGCGGAAGAAGATAGTCGTAATACGAATAAAAACCTTTCGGTGTGTTTCCACCGAGGAAAAAGTGCTTTTCTCTGCCTTTAAATGCCATAAGTACCACCCTCCTTATATAATCATATTATTTTATGATTATGCGGTGTAAGTGGTGACAGACAATCCAACAGAAAAGCGTTCAACTTTTTTGTTGAACGCTTTTCGCCTTTTAATTAAATTATTTTTCAATAATGCTCTCGCCTGACATCTGTGCAGGTTTTTCCACACCCATAATATCGAGCATTGTTGGGGCAAGGTCTGCAAGTCTGCCTTTTTTAAGTTTGATATCGCCCATACCTGTTACAATTAAAGGTACTACATTGGTGCTATGCGCAGTAAATACATCGCCCGTTACGGGGTCAATCATCTGCTCTGCATTACCATGGTCGGCTGTAATAAGCATTATACCGCCCATTTCGGCAACTTTATCTGCAATTTTACCAACGCAGGTATCAACCGCCTCAACTGCGGCAATAGCGGCTTCCATAACACCTGTATGGCCAACCATATCGCAGTTAGCGTAGTTTAAGATAACCACGTCGTATTTATTTGTATCAAGTGCTTCCAAAAGTTTATCTGTAACTTCGTATGCACTCATTTCGGGTTTCATATCATAAGTTGCAACTTTAGGTGATGCAACAAGGATTCTGTCCTCACCCTCGTAAGTTTTTTCAACACCGCCGTTAAAGAAGAATGTTACGTGTGCATATTTTTCTGTTTCAGCAATACGCAACTGCTTCATACCGAGATTGCTGATATATTCACCGAAAGTGTTTTCCAAAGATTCAGGCTTAAACGCAACCTCTACATTCGGCATAGACGCATCATACTGAGTCATGCACACAAAGTAAAGGTCGAGCATTTCTCTTTCAAATCCGTCAAATTCGGGATCAACCAAAGTTCTTGTAATCTCACGTGCGCGGTCGGGACGGAAGTTATAGAAAATAACTGAGTCGCCCGATGCAATTTTGCCTGTAGGTGCACCGTCTTTAGTGATAACTGTGGGCACTACGAATTCGTCTGTGATGTCGTTGTTATATGATGTTTCTATGGCAGTAACGGCAGAGTCACACATCTCACCCTCGCCTTTTACCATAGCGTCGTATGCTTTAACAACTCTTTCCCAGCGGTTGTCACGGTCCATAGCATAGTATCTTCCCATAACTGTTGCAATTTCGCCCGCACCGATATCACGGATTTTATTAACGAGTGCTTTTGCAAAGTCTACACCGCTTGTAGGCGATACGTCACGTCCGTCTAAGAAGCAATGGATATAAATTTTATCTAAGCCTTTATCCTTTGCAAGTTTAATAAGTGCGTACATATGCTCGTTGTGGCTGTGCACACCGCCGTCTGAAAGCAATCCCATAATATGAAGCGCGCTTCCTTTTGCTTTGCAGTTGTCGCAAGCCGCATTGAATGCCGCATTTTCAAAGAAGTCACCGTCTGATATTGATTTTGTAATTCTGGTAAGTTCCTGATACACAATTCTGCCTGCACCGATATTGGTGTGACCAACCTCGGAGTTACCCATCTGTCCGTCGGGCAAGCCAACGTCTAAGCCGCTTGCGTGTATAACTGTTGTAGGATTTTCTGCTGTCAGTTTATCAAGATTAGGGGTTTTAGCGGCAAGCACCGCATTACCCTCAACTAAATCGCTTTTGCCGTAACCGTCTAAGATTGCCAGCACGATAGGTTTTTTGCTCATAGTAATCTGCCTTTCTAATACAAAGTAACGTTCCCCTTTGTAAGCAAAGAGGAACGTATGATTTAATTAAAGTTCAATCAACTGTTTACGATAACGCTGAAGTCTTCGGCTTTAAGGCTTGCACCGCCAACAAGACCGCCATCAATATTCTCCATTGCGAACAAAGCAGCTGCATTCTTTGCATTTACGCTTCCGCCGTACTGAATAGTAACCATAGCGGCAACATTCTTTCCGTAAAGCTCCTCAACAGTCTTTCTGATAACTGCGCAAACTTCCTCAGCCTGCTCGTCAGTAGCTGTAAGACCTGTGCCGATAGCCCAGATAGGCTCGTAAGCGATGATAAGAGATGCAACCTGATCATCACGGAGGCCCTTCAAAGCATATCTAACCTGGTAAGAAACCAAATCAGCAGTAACACCGGCCTGTCTCTGCTCCAAAGACTCACCTACGCAAATAATAGGCTTCATACCATACTTAAATGCTGCATGAGCTTTGAGGTTAACAGTTTCATCCGTCTCATTGAAATACTGTCTTCTCTCAGAGTGACCGATAATTACGTACTCAAGACCGAGATCCTGAAGCATAGCGCCGGAAACTTCGCCTGTAAATGCGCCGCTGTCCTTATAGTACATATTCTGAGCAGCAATCTTAATG
>JAZSBW010000218.1:0-2164 GCA_045602585.1 Clostridia bacterium | reverse complement strand
AAAAGACAGTTCGTACGAACTGTCTTTTTCTATTACTTAACTTTAAGTTATATTCTTGCTACGCCGGTTTCTTTTGCAGTTTTTATAACGGCTTCGGCAACAACCTGAGCAACCCTTTTATCAAGTGCAGGAGCAATGATATTATCTTCTGATATTTCTTCGTCGGGAATCAATGATGCCAAAGCAAACGATGTAGCGACTTTCATTTCCTCGTTTATACAGGTTGCTCTGCAATCAAGCGCACCCCTAAAAATTCCGGGGAATGCTAAAACATTATTAATCTGGTTAGGGAAGTCCGAACGACCTGTACCTACTACCCTTGCGCCTGCTGCTTTTGCAACATCAGGCATAATTTCGGGAGTTGGATTTGCCATAGGGAACATAATAGCGTCCTTCGCCATAGATTTTACCATATCGGCATTTACAAGGTTTGGTGCAGACACACCGATAAACACATCAGCCCCGACAAGAGCATCTGCTAATGTACCTTTTTTATGTTCAAGATTTGTAACTTTAGATATCTCTTCCTGGGCAGGATTATTGTTAGCATCACCCTCGCAGATAATACCAAATCTGTCGCAGAATGTAAGGTGTTTAACCCCCATATTCATAAGGTGTTTGCCTATAGCGATACCTGCAGAGCCGGCACCGTTAATAACAACCTTTACCTCGCCGATTTCCTTTTTAACAAGTTTAAGTGCATTTATAAGTGCTGCAGCAACAACTATGGCTGTGCCGTGCTGGTCGTCATGAAAAATCGGAATATCACAGATTTCTTTAAGTTTCTGCTCTATCTCAAAACAACGGGGTGCAGAAATATCTTCAAGATTAATTCCGCCAAAACTGCCTGAGAGCAGATAAATTGTACGTACAATTTCGTCTACATCTTTAGATTTTATACAAAGCGGAAATGCGTCAACATCTGCAAACGCTTTAAAAAGCGCGCATTTACCTTCCATAACCGGCATACCTGCTTCGGGGCCGATATCGCCAAGTCCTAAAATAGCAGTTCCGTCAGTAACAACCGCAACAAGATTTGAACGGCGTGTAAGTTCATAAGATTTATTAACATCTTTGCTTATTTCAAGGCAAGGCTCGGCAACACCGGGTGTATATGCCAAAGAAAGGTCTTCCCTTGAATTAATAGGCGCACGTGAAATTACCTCTATTTTTCCGTTCCATTCATAATGTTTTTTTAATGATTCCTGTCTGATATCCATTTATTAGTCCTCCCAAGGGAATTTATACTGAGTAAGGCCAAGTTGGTCACGAACTTCTACAATTTCTTTCTGTACAGACTCGTTTATCGGCACGCCGTCCTTACGTGCAAGACGAACAAGGTATTCTTTTTCGCCGGCTGAATAAATACGTTCAGCGCCGGGTGCTTTTTTGGAGTTACGAACAGAACGGATAATTTCGCCTGCTTTTTTTCTGCAGAGGTCTTCGCCCAGGAAGTGGTTAGTATCAATAGCAATAAAGAAATGACCAAGATGATACGGTGCTTTGTTTCCGTCTGCATCTTTTCCGTCAAGCGCTTTTCCGTAACTTCCGTCCTGCAGAACTGCCGAAAGAAGTTCTACTACCATAGCATAGCCATAGCCTTTGTATCCGCCAAGTGCTTCGCCGATACCACCAAGTGTTGTAAGTGCGGCTGTGCCGTTGCGAATCATTTTAAGTGCTTCGCCTGCATCGCCTTCGATGGGTTCACCGTTCTGGCCGATAATTGTACCAGGGTGAACATCTTCGTTTATTCTTTCGTAATATTCAACCTTACCATTCTGTGTAATTGAAGATGCACAGTCAATAAGGAAGTTAAACTCCTCGTCAGTAGGAATACCGATAGTAAGCGGATTTGTACCAAACATACCCTCTACACCAAAAGTAGGTGCAACAGATGGACGAGCGTTTGTACCGGTCATACCGATGCAACCCTCTTTGCAAGCCATATCGGGGTAATATCCTGCAATACCGTAGTGGCAAGAATTACGTACCACTACCATACCCATACCGTATTCTTTTGCTTTGGCAATTGCCATTTTCATTGCTTTATGGCCTATTACCTGTCCCATACCGTCGTGACCGTCAACTACGGCAGTGGTAGGTGTTTCTTTGATTATTTCAAAATTTGTGATAGGGTTTTGGATACCGTCTTTTATTCTATCAA
>JAZSBW010000217.1:0-3245 GCA_045602585.1 Clostridia bacterium | reverse complement strand
GACAATATGTTCCTTTTCGGTATGCACGCAGACGAGGTGGAAGCACTCTGGCAGAAAGGCTACCGCCCGACAGAGTATGTTGATAACAATCCTGAACTCAAACGTGTTATCGATATGCTTACCTCAGGTGAACTCGGCGTTAAATTCCACGATATTGCACGCTCACTTTTAACAAACGATTTCGGTGTTGCCGATGCATATATGATTTTGGCAGATTTTGCTGATTATGTAAGAGCACAGGAAGACGCCGCAAATGCATATAAATCAAAACTTGATTTTGCTCGTATGTCGTTGGTTAATATTGCAAAAGCAGGTATTTTCTCATCAGACAGAGCAGTAAAAGAATATGCGGATAATATCTGGCATATGAAATATTAAAATTAAGGGCATAAGGGGATTCCTCTTATGCCCGTTTGGAGTTTTTAAATGAGAATTTTGTACGATAGTAAAAATGAATATCATAAAACACTATTCGGGTGCTTGCGTCAGGACGAAAAATGCACTCTGAGGATAGATATTCCCGAAACTTGTAAAACTACTCTCGTCCGACTTTGTTTGTGTCGTGAAGACGGATTTGAGATGTTTGTGCCTTTTTGTAAAGAAAAAACAGAAGACGGGTACGAAACTTATATAACAGAGTTTTCACTTTTTTCCAACGGATTGTATTTTTATTATTTTAATATAAAAACACAAGACGGAGAATTTGATTTGTATAAGCAGGGTAAAGATACAAATATTGGTGAGGGCGACCTGTGGCAGATAACGTGTTTTGATAAAAACTATGATACCCCCGATGCGTTCAAAGGTAAAGTGATGTATCAGGTTTTCCCTGACAGATTTTATAAATCGGGTACTGTTGATGCAGTCGGTAAACTTGAACCGTATGTGATGCACGAAGACACACACGATATTCCCGTATATATGCCGAATGAATCAGGAAGAATTGTAAATAACGATTTTTATGGCGGAAACCTTAAAGGGATTTGTGAGAAACTAACGTATCTTAAAGATATGGGGGTGGGCATTTTATATTTAAACCCTATATTTATGGCGTATTCAAACCATCGCTATGATACTGCTGATTATAAGCGTATAGACCCGCTTTTGGGTGATGAGAAAGATTTTGCTAAACTGTGTAAAGAGGCACATAAACTCGGTATTAAAGTAATACTCGACGGTGTGTTTTCTCATACAGGAAGTAACAGTATTTATTTTGATAGCGAGCATATATTTGGCAACGGTGCGTGCTCAAACGAAAATTCGCCGTACAGAAACTGGTATATGTTTGAGGAATACCCGCATAAATATACCTCGTGGTGGGGGATAGATACCCTGCCTTGTGTTGATGAGATGAATAAAGATTATATGGATTATATAATCTTTGATGACGATAGTGTTATCGAGCATTGGCTGAACCTTGGTGCAGACGGATTTCGCCTTGATGTTGCAGACGAACTGCCCGACGAATTTATAGCGGAATTTAAAAAGCGTTTGAAAAAGATTAACCCCGATGCACTTCTTATAGGTGAGGTCTGGGAGGACGCATCTAATAAAATAAGTTACAGCAAGCGCAGAAAGTATTTTTCTGACAGCGAACTTGATTCTGTTATGAACTATCCTTTCCGTGATGCAATTTTAGGCTTTGTTAAAGGATATGTAAGCGGCAACGATTTTGCAGATAAAGTTATGACCATTGCAGAAAATTACCCTAAACCTGTTATGGATTGCCTTATGAATTTGCTTTCAACGCACGATACACGGCGGGTGCTTACTGAAATCAGCATAGCAGGCGAAGGTATGAGCAAAACCGATAAAGCAAATTTCAAATTGACGGGCGAAGAACTTAAACGTGCTGTATCACTTGAAAAAGCCGCAGCATTTCTGCAGTTTATTCTCCCCGGAAACCCTTGTATTTATTATGGTGATGAGATAGGCATGCAGGGCTTTGAAGATCCGTTAAACCGTGCATTTTTCGAGTGGGATAATGTTAATGAGGAACTACAGTCGTTTTATAAAAAACTGTCGAAATTAAAAAATATAAACGACGTTGTAAAATACGGAGATATATCCGTTTGCACTGCTGATGAGCGATATATTAAATTTATGCGTAAGTATGATGACATTGTTTATATTGAAATATCGCTTAACGGTAAGTTGCCTGATAAAGACAATACCTTGTTTGAATATAGTGACAATTATGTGAGTATGGTTGCCTATAAATAAAAAAGAGAATTAACGGACTAAACCGTTAATTCTCTTTTTTCATATTCTTTGTATTCGTTTGATTTCCATTTTCCTGATATATACACCGCTATACCGAATATAGCCTCTGTTATCCATGAAAGGACTATTGCTGCATATATTCCGTACATTTCGTATCTTTCAAATAAAACATAACTGTATATCACTCTGCTGGCGGCGTATATAACAGTAGATACAACCAAAAATTTTCCTGCTCCTGCACTTCTGAAAATTGCGTGCGCTGTGTTGTTTACTACGTTAAAGAGTATAAATGGCATACAGAACTGCAAAAACATTTTGCAGTAATAGATACTGTCTGCTTCGTTTAAAAAAGTCTTGGAGATAACATCTGCTCCGAATACTGTTGCTATAAGAAACGGTGCAAGGAACAAAATGGTCTGGGAAAGCGCTGTGCTTATTCCTTTTTTAATCATTGTATATTTTTTAGCACCTACACATTGTGCCACGTACGTGGAAATTGTTTTGTTTGCATTCTGGTATATGCTTGCGTTGAGGTCATATAGCCTCATACTCATAGTATAACCGGCAATAGCGCTCTGTCCTGATAAATTGGTAAGTGGCGATACCACCATCGTACAAAGATACATAACAGATTGCTGAAGAAGCGACGGAACTGCGTATCTTATGGTTGATTTAAGTTCGTCTTTATTAAGATACAAACCTTTGATTTCAATTCCCTTATCAGTAAATATTTTTATAAAAGTAGTTATGTAAAACACCACTACACAAAAAGCCGCAAATATAGTAGCAATTGCTGCACCTAAAACACCTAAGCCGCATATTTTTATAAGAACAAAATTACCTGTAATGTTAAGTACGCAAGTTATTACCGATGCTATAAAAGGCATTCTTGAAAGCCCCATAGAGTTAGATACATACAATCCGCACCATACCAGATTTAAAATTATCATACCGCTTATATATACTGAAAAGTATGCAAAAGCATCTTTGCGGATATCTTCGGAAATGTTAAGGAAATCAAA
>JAZSBW010000216.1:0-3499 GCA_045602585.1 Clostridia bacterium | reverse complement strand
CCATCACTGCTGAACAATTGCATTTTCTTCATACTTTCCTGATTAACAGCCTCAACTGCTGCGGGAATAAGGTCGATAAGACCTTTATCCATACTTGAGAATTTTTTGAACTCTGCCTCAACTGCTGCTACGTTAATATCAGTAAAGATATTTACCTTGCTGATACCATCTTTTATAGCCTGTCTGAAATCGTTATCTGTAAGACCGGAACCGCCATGAAGTACCAACGGAACATCAACTGTTTTAGCAATTGTGCGAATTCTTTCAAAGTCGAGTTTAGGCGGAAGTTTATAAGCACCATGCGCATTACCTACTGCTATTGCCAATGCGTCAACACCTGTTTTTTCAACAAAGTCTTTAGCAAGTTTAGGATCTGTAAAATATTTTGAGGGGTCATCAAGGTGAGAACTACCCTCTGCAGAGCCTTCGTTATCACCTACGTGGCCAAGTTCACCCTCGATTGTTGCACCGTAAGAGTGAGCAATGTCTGCCATTTCTTTTACCTTACGAACATTATCATCATATGAATCTGTAGAGCAATCGTACATAATGGAACTGAACCCAAGTTCGAGTGCTTTAATACAAGTATCATAAGAAAGACCATGGTCAAGATGTACTACAACAGGAACTGATGCTTTTTTTGCCATAGGGATAAGATAATAAGAAACTTCTTCCAACGGACCATATGGTAAAAGGACCTCTGCTGTACCCATAATAACCGGTGATCTTGAACATTCAGCAGCATTTATAATGCCACGCGCAAGTTCAAGGTTTACTGCATTGAACAAACCAACTGCATAATGGTTAGCCTTTGCAGGTCTTAAAACATCATTCATATTTACTAACATTGTATCTTCCTCCTATTATTTAGAAAGTATTGTTTTAAATTGTTCGTATGCTTTTTGCCAAGCATCAACCTCTTTAGGTTCATATTGCTTTGTGTCAAAAGAATTTTTAATAATCTTTCTTGCTTCTTTTAAATCTTTTATCTCGCCAATTGCAATCAATTGTACAGCGATATTTCCAAGTGCGGTTGCCTCTATTGGACCTGCATATACAGTTACATTACAAGCATTTGCAGCCATCTGGCAAAGAAGAGGATCTTTTGTTCCACCACCAACGATGTTAATACTTTCAAAATCTTTTCCACTTATCTTTTTAAGATTTAAGAAAGAATGATAGTATTTAAGTGCAAGACTTTCATAAATACATCTTACAATCTCGCCGACGGTCTGCGGTACATACTGACCGGTTTTTTCACAGTATTTTTGAATTCTTGATGGAATATCGCCGGGTTTTCCAAACTCAGGATAGTCAGGATCAATAAAGCATTTGAATGGTTCACAAGCAAGCGCTGCTTTTTCTAAATCATTGAATGAAAAATCATTTCCCTGCCTGTTCCATGTTCTTCGGGATTCCTGAATAAGCCACAAGCCCATAATATTGGTTAAGAAACGGATTTTTCCGCCATAGCCACCCTCGTTTGTGTAAGATGATTTATATGCCTCATCAGTTACAACAGGTGAATTAAGTTCAGTACCAAACAGTGACCATGTTCCACAACTTATATATACAAAATCATCAACTTCTGTTGGAACGGCAACAACTGCAGAAGCAGTATCGTGGCAACCCACCGCTACAACATCAACAGGATCAAGACCAAGTTCTTCGCATATTTCTTCTGTAAGTTTGCTAAGTTTTTCTCCAGGCATTACAATTTCGCCCAGAAGTTCTTTTTTAATACCCACTTTTTCAAGCAGTTCATAGTCCCAATTACGTGTATCAGGATTAATCATCTGCGAAGTAGATGCGATGGTATATTCGTTTTTCTTAACGCCTGTCAAGAAATATCCAAGCAGTTCAGGCATGAAGAGCAATGATTCTGCTCTGTCTATTTCGCCCTTTTTATATTTGCACATATAATAAAGTTGGAACAGTGTATTGAAATTCATAATCTGTATACCGGTACGTTTGTAAACATCCTCTGCACAGATAGTTTCAAATAATTCCTCAGGAATATTATCAGTACGTGAATCACGGTATGTAACAGGATTTCCTATAAGATTTCCTTCGGCATCAAGCAAACCAAAGTCAACGCCCCAGGTGTCTATACCTATACAATCAAATCCACCATCAAGTTTTGCATTAGTGATGCCTTGCTTAATCTGGTCAAACAGATAAAGAACATCCCAGTAAAGTGTAGAACGAACTTTAACACCGTTATTAGGAAAACGGTGAATTTCTTTTAAAGTGATTTTACCATCTTCCAAAGCAGCCAAGATACCTCTTCCGCTTGAAGCACCTAAGACAAATGCTAATACACGCTTCATTGTGATTACCACCTTTTAAAAATTAATGTTTTGTCAATCTATCTTTATAATTTCAACATTGTTTTCTGTCAATGCATCAGCAAGTTCACCAGTTATATCGGCATCAGTAACCAGATATTCTATGTTTTCAAACGATGTAAGTTTCATATATCCTACTCTGCCGATTTTGGATTTATCACACAGATAATAATGTATACGCGAATTTGCAATCATTCTCTGTTTAATAAAACATTCCTGCTCATTCCCTTCAAGGATAATAGAGTTTTCACCTATTCCTTTACTTGAAAAAAACATTTTGTCAGCAAAATAATCAGTAATATAATTTTCTGCCATAGCGCCAACCAATGATTGGTTATTACTAACCATTCCGCCAATTGCTATTACTTTAATCCCATCTATACCGGAAAGTTCGTTTATAACACGTATAGAATTGGTTATAACAGTAATGTTTTTCATGTTTCTAAGTTCTTTAGCCATATAAAAGGTTGTTGTTGAAGCGTCTAAAAAAACGCTGTCGCCGGAGGCAATATACTGAACGGCCTTATGTGCAAGCGCCTGTTTAGCCTCTACATTCAAACCTTTTCTCTTTTCGAGCGAAAGTTCGTAACTTCCTTCGTCTATTGGCAAAGCACCTCCGTGTGTTCGGCGGAGAAGTTCTTTTGCCTCAAGTTTTTCTAAATCACGACGCACGGTTTCTTCGGTAACACCCAGTTCTGTACTGAGTTTACTTACCATAACGGCGCCCTCGATGCTTAACAATTCAAGTATTTTCTTTTGCCTTTCAAGTGCAAGCATTTCGTTCCTCCGTTTTTGTGCTAATTATTTTGTGATTATATGTACAACATCACCGTTCTTCAACCCCGATGAATTAGCATCATCAGTATCGATATGCATTTCCACATTAAAATCATCGCGCACACGAATCTGAACATCATAAAACTTAGTAGGTTTAATTCCATCTATTACAACATCTACATAATCATTATCTTTAAGATTTAATGATGCAGCAAATTCGGGAGTTAAGTGTATGTGACGGTTAGCGATGATTACGCCTTCTTTTAAGTAGATACTACCTTTAGGGCCAACTACAACAATTTTTTCAGAGCCCTTAATCTCACCCGATGGACGTACTGGAGGACTTACTTTCAATACAAATGTATCAGTACGGG